>VGXK01000059.1 GCA_016873355.1 Phycisphaerae bacterium
CGACGCGATCCTCGCCTCCGAGCACTTCGACATCGTCGAGGCGTCGATCTCGCACACGCCGGAGGGCGAGAAGCATCTCTCGGATCACTATCCGGTGACCGCGTCGCTTCGCCTGAAGTCGACGGGCGACGGCGAATCGCGTTCGGCGCCGATCGCGCCCGAAGCGCCGCGCGACGCTCTCGGCGCCGCGCCGCCGAAGGAGCCGAGTCGCCCGGAGCCGCCGAAGTCGCCGACGCCTCCGTCGCTTCCGTCGCGTCCGACGCCTCCGTCGTCCGATCCCGGCCGCTGATCCCTTCCTCACCGAACCACTCGCGAGCCACGCACGAATGCGAACCGAACCGACGATGCCTCGAGTTGCCTGGATCTTCGGCGCGCTCGGAGCGCTCGCCATTCTCGCCGCCGCGATCGCGATGAATCAGCCCCGCGAGCCGCGCGGCGACATGGAGCTGCTGAACGAACTGCTCCGCGAGCGAACGCCGCATCCGGTCGCTTCCGCCGCGGGCGACGCCCAGGCGGCCAAGGTGGCTCGCATGCTCGCGGACGCGATCGGCGCGGGCACCGTGATCGACGGCGACGCATCGACGCCGTTGCCGACGAGCGGTCCGGTGGCGGCGATCCAGCGCGCGTCGGTCGAACGCTTCGGCGCGCCGGTGAAGGTGGCCAACGTGCTCGGCCGGATTCGCGGGCGCGCCGCGGGACCGGCCACCATGCTCGTCGCGCACCACGATTCGGTGGCGGCCGGACCCGGCGCCGGCGACGACGGCAGCGGCGTGGTCAGCGTGCTCCTGGCCGCCCGCGAGCTTGCCAAGGAGGGCACGCAGCGCGACGTGATCTTCCTGCTCACCGACGGCGAGGAGGCGGGGCTGCTCGGCGCGATCGCCTTCTGCGCGGAGCATCCATGGTTCGACGAAGTCGGCTCCGTGGTGAACATCGATTCGCGCGGCGCCTCCGGACCGTGCCACATCTATCAGATCGGCTACGACGAGCGCGCGCTCGTGCAGGTGCTGAGCGAGTCGGTGCCGAGGCCGATCGCGTCGTCGCTTGCGAACGAGGTCGCGGCGCTCATGCCGAACGCCACCGATTTCCTCGTCTTCGAGTGGGTGGGCATGCCGGGAATCAACCTGGCGTGCATCGGCGACGTGAAGCACTACCACCAGCCGAGCGATCTGCCGGAGAACTTCCACCCGGGCACGCTCGGTCACCTGCAGGAGACCATGCTCGCGCTCGCTCGCGGGCTCGATCGAGCGCGGCCGATCGAGGGCGGCGTGCTCCCCGGATTCGCGGAGTGGCGCTCGCGCTACCAGATCGGCGATCCCACCGCGACGAAGGAGCTTCGTGCGGCGATCAACGATCGCGGCATGACCAAGGCTCCGCGGCGGCCGGAGCCCTCACCGCAATCCTTCGCCAGTTTCTGGCAGCGCTGGACCCTTGCGTGGGACGCGGGGCTTTCGCCGTTCCTTGCGACGGCGGCGCTCGTCGCCGTGCTGCTCGGCGCGACGATCCTCTGGGGGCGGGGATTGCTGGCGTGCGGACCGACGATCGGCGCCGTCGTCGCGCTCGTGCTCGCCGTGCTCGCGTCGTCCGGCGCGGCGATGGCGGCGGCGTGGACCTGTTCGCTGATCGGCGCCCGCGAGGGTTCGGGATGGACCTACGGGATCTTTCCGCCCGACCCGTGGCCGTGGCTCGGCGCGGTCTGGGCCGCCGCCGTTCTGCCCGCCGCGGCGCTCTGGCAGTTCGTGCCTCGCCGCGCCGCGTGGGCGAACGCCGTCGGCGCGGTGCTGCTGCTCTCGCTCGTTCTCTGCGGCCTCTCGGTGGCGATGCCGGCCGTTGCCGCCATGGTGCTGCCGATCGTGGGGGCCACCGCGATCGTGCTGCTGCTCGCATCGACGCTGCCGCGAAGCGCCGCAGGATTCGCGGCCGGGCTCGTGGCGTGCGTGCAGCTCTGGGCGCTCGGCGCCGTCCTGTTCCCGCTCGTTCCCGCGCTTCAGGACGCCATGGGCTTCCGTCTGCTGCCCATGGTCCTGATCGCGCCGCTGCTCACGGTGCTTGCGTTCACGGCGCTGCTTCCCGGCGCGCGCGGGCGCGATCCCGCGATCGAGCCGTGGCGGGTCGAGGCGCCCGCCCGCTCGGAGCATGACTCGTCGCAGTGGAGGCCTGCATGAAGTGGACCTTCCCGTACTCGTCGCGACGCATGCCGGTGCTCGCGCGGCGCATGGTGGCCACCGGTCAGCCGCTTGCCGCGCAGGCGGGACTCGAGATGTTGCGCGCGGGCGGCAACGCGGTCGACGCCGCGATCGCGACGGCGGCGGCGCTCACCGTGGTCGAGCCGACCGCGAACGGACTCGGTTCCGACGCCTTCGCGATCGTCTGGGACGGCACGACGCTGCACGGCCTGAACGCGAGCGGACGATCGCCCGCGAGCGCCACCGTCGATCGACTCGGCGACGCGACGAAGGTTCCGTCGCTCGGCTGGCAGGCGGTCACCGTGCCGGGGGCGATCTCCGCGTGGGTCGAGCTCTCGAAGCGGTTCGGGAGCCTGCCGTTCGAGCGATTGCTCGAACCCGCCATCGAGTACGCCGCGCGCGGCTATCCGGTCTCGCCGCAATGCGCGTCGGGCTGGGACCGCGCGGTCGAGCGCTACCGCGATTTCGAGGCGTGGCGGAAGACCTTCGCACGCTCGGGCGCCGCGCCGCGCGCGGGCGAGATCGTCTCGCTGCCCGATCACGCGGCCACGCTGAAGGCGATCGCGGAGAGTCGCGGCGCGTCCTTCTATCGCGGAGCGCTGGCGAAGGCGATCGCAGCGGCGTCGAACGAGGCGGGCGGCTGGATTTCGCTCGACGATCTCGGCACGCACGAACCGATCTGGGTCGAGCCGTGGCGAGTCGAACATTCGGGTGCCCAGCTCTGCGAGCTGCCGCCGAACGGCCAGGGCGTGGCCGCGCTCGAGGCGCTCGGCATCCTCTCCCGATTCGATCTCTCGACGCTCGATCGGGACTGCCCGGATCTGCTGCACCTGGAGATCGAATCGATGAAGGCGGCGTTCGCGGATGCCCGCGCCCGCATCGCGGATCCGGCGCTCGGGCTCGATCGCGCGAAGGAACTCATCGATCCGAGGTTCCTCGATCAGCGCGCCGGCGAAATCGACTCGTCGCGAGCTCGCGAGTGGGGTCCCGGCGAGCTCAAGCCCGGCGGAACGGTGTATCTCTGCGCCGCCGACGACTCGGGCATGATGGTCAGCTACATCCAGAGCAACTACGAAGGATTCGGGTCCGGCGTGGTCGTGCCCGGCACCGGCATTTCGCTGCAGAATCGCGGCGCATGCTTCTCGATGGAGGCGGGGCACCCGAATCGATACGGCCCGTCGAAGCGCCCGTACCAGACGATCATCCCCGGCTTCCTCATGCGCGGCGACGAGCCGCTCGCGGCCTTCGGCGTGATGGGCGGATTCATGCAGCCGCAGGGACATCTCCAGGTGGCGGTGCGTCTGCTCGATCAGGATCTCAATCCGCAGGCGGCGCTCGACGGTCCGCGCTTCCAGGTGATGGACGACGGAAGCGTCGCGGTCGAGCCCGGATTCACGGCCGAGACGCTGCAGGAACTCGAGCGGCGCGGACATCGAATCGATCGCCGTTCCGAGAAGAGCGTCGTCTTCGGCGGCGGTCAGATCGTCTGGCGGGGCGAGGGCGGCACCTGGATCGGTGCGAGCGATTCGCGCCGCGACGGCCAGGCCGTGGGAAGCTGAACCTCGCATGCGGCCGAGTCGTACGCCGACCGCACGAAGCGTCGCGAACGGCGATACTGTCGACCACGCCATGCGCATCTACAACGACGACGGCGATCGCCTCATGGAGCCGCCCAAGGGCGGGCCTCGCATCACGATCCTTCCTGCCGGCGATCCGCGCAGCGTCTCCGCCGAGCGGAAGATCCGCCTTCCATGGGGCCAGCATCTGCTCGACGACGTGCTCGACGGCCGCTACCGCACCGTGATCTGCGGCGTGAACGACGACGACAACGCCCGAGGCATTCTCGGCGAGCTGCTCAAGCTGGTGCCCACGAGCCAGTGGACGCTCGCGAGCGCCACGAGCTACGCCAAGGTCTTCCGCAACGCGGTGTCGCTGCACGCGAAGGAGGATCGCGAGCCGTACATCCTCAAGTTCGATCTCGACCGCATGCTCGTGCTGGGACTGCTTCGCCCCGTCGGCCGCGACCACTTCAATCTCGAGGACCTCTATCGCGGCTTCCGCACGATTGCGCGGATGCTCGAGGGGCGACACGATCGCAAGCCCGTCGCGAGCGTCTCGTTCCTCGGCGCCAAGAGCAATCGGCTGCTCGATCACACCGGGCAGGAGCCGTCGCTCGAGGCCGTGCTCAAGGCGATGCACAGCGCCGGCTACGACGGCGATGTCTTTCCGCCGGTCGGCATGTGGGACGTCTCGCCCACCGGCGTCTTCGCGCGCTACCCGTTCCCCGAAACGCTCGATCAGCTGCGCGAAGGCAGCGGCTGACCGTCTTCCGCCCCTCAAAAAGGAAACTTCGAGAGCGACGGAGGCGGCGCGTGGCAAGGAGCCAAGGTCCAAGGGACCCGCCGAGCCGCAGGCGACACCGCCATGCGGCGTCTCCCTCGCTCAGCGCGCAGAAAGAACACCCGGAAGGACTCGGCGTGGGTCGTAGGAGCGGGATTCAGGCGTTCGGAGCTCTCGGCTGCCGCGGCGGGGGCGGAGCCTGCGGCGCCGACGGCGTGGGAGGCGGCGTGGGCAGCGAGACCTTGGAGAACTCCTCGAGCTTGGCCCGGATCTCAGGGCCGAGACGCTCGAGCTGGGCGCCGGTCGGCATCGCGCCCTTGTAGATCTCGCGGCCGTTCTGCCGGATGCCGATCACCGCCTCGCCGTCGCGCGTGGTCCGCTCGATCCGCGTCGTGCCATCGTCCCAGACCATCTGCTCCGAGTGCATCGACGAGGATCGCGACTCGCTCGAACTCTGCGAGCTGCTCGAACGATCGGAGTCGCGGTCGGAGTCCCGGTCCGAATCGCTCTCGCCGTCGGAGTCGCGGGCGGAATCGCGCGATCGATCGCCGCGGGCGGCGCGCTTCGCGTCCTGCTCCCGCTCGCGCTCCGCGGCGCGAAGCTCGGCCTGACGCATCACCTGCCGCATCCGGTCCTTCACCTGCGCCTGCGCCGCCTCGCCCTGCGCCTTCGCCTCCTCGACCAGCGCGCGGAGCGAGTCCTGATCGAACTCCTCGGCGCCTCGAATGCGATCCAGGAGCTGCTGCTGCCACAGGCCGCGAGCGCCGGGTTGGGACATGAGCTGCGCCGGCCGCGCGAAATCGAAGCCGAGATCGCTGCGCCGGCCGCCCGGGCCGAGCACCGGCTGCGTGCGGCTGGCGAGCGTTGCGCTGATCGGGTGTTCGAAGCCGCCGCGGAAGACGGTCAGCTTCACCGTGTCGCCGCTCTTGTATCCGCGCACGAGCGATGCGAGCTGCTCGGTGTTCACGAGCATCTGGTCGTCGATCTTCGCGAGCACGTCGTAGCGCTGGATTCCCGCGGCGGCGGCGGGACTTCCCTCCGTGACCGCCGTCACCGTGAGGCCGGTTCCGCGCCGGATGGGAAGCTGCGCCGCCGTCTGCGGAGCCACCGGTTCGGTGGAAACGCCGAGGAACGCCGCCTCCTCCTCGAGCGGGCGACCTTCGGCGTCGGCCATGTTCGCCATGTAGAACGCCATGCCCTCGTCGCCGACCTGCCGCAGCATCGGCACGAGCTCCAGGAGCACATCCGCGTCCTCGCCGTCCAGGTTGAAATCGAGCGCCCGGATGGCGGGCACGTGGGCGACGGGAGCAACCGGTGCGACAGGAGCGACTGGTGCGACCGGGGCCACCGGCGGCGCGGCCTGCGCGCCGGGCGAGCGAGGCGCCGGGGGCGGCGGGGGCGGCGGGGGCGGCGTCGTTGCCGAGAAGGACGCAACCTCCAGCGGGACGGCGCGCTCGCGCTGGATCGCGGTCAGGGGCATGCTGCGCGAAACGACCGCGCGGGTCTCGCCGGGCGGCATCGACGATGAGCCGCGCACGACGACGGCGCGATGCTGCGAGTTCGGAGCGGGCGCCGCCGTCACCGGCGGCGGCGACTCGGACCCGAAGGCGAGCGCGAGCGAACTTGCGATCAACATGATGAGCTTGGGAAGCATGGGTGTGCCTTTCGACGGTGCGTGAGTCGCCGCGACGCGGCGCTCGAAGGTTCAGTCGGTCGACGGTCGTCCGACGACCGTCCAGGTTTCGGGGTAGCTTCGTTCGATCGTCACGCCGCGCTGTGGATCGACGAAGCGATCGGTGCGGATCCAGAGCGACGGCGCCGTCTGCACCGCGCCGTCGTCGCCGAGATCGATCGTCTGCGTGCCGCCGAACGCGGCGGGTCGGGCCAGGCTCTCCTGGTGCACGAGGTTCAGGTTCGGTGTCGAGGCGGGTCGCGAGGACTCGCGCCCGCCGCCGCCGTTGCCCCAGGTGCGGAGATGGGACGACCAGCTTCCGGCGACGAATCCCGCGGCAAGCGCGAATCCGGCCGCGGCCGCGAGCGGGGCGGCTCGCCGCCACCACGACATGGGGCGCTGCTCGAGCAGCACGCGCATGCGCGCGTCGAACGACGCGCTCGGGCGCCGAAGCGGCGTGGCGGCCAGCAGCCGCTCGATCGCCGCGTCCACCGCGGGCACGAGATCGCGACCCTCGCCCGGAGCATTCGCGCCGGGAGTCCAGTCGTTCATCGAACCACCTCCTGCAATTGCTGTCGCAGCGCGCCCACTCCGCGCGAGTATCGACTCGCCACCGTGCCCAGCGGCACGCCGATGGCGGTGGCGATCTGTTCGAATCCGAGCCGGCCGACCGCGCGCATGACGAGAACTTCCTGCTGCTCCGGCGGCAGCGCGTCGACCGCCTCGGCGAGCGTGCGCCGCAGATCGCTCGACGGCTCGTTCCAGCCCTCGGTCGAAAGCGACGGATCGAAGAGTCCCTCCGAGATCGAGTCGGCGCGCCGCACGCTTCGGCGGCGCCCGAGATCCCGCGCCGCGTTTCGCACCGAGGCGTAGAGGTACGCCACCGGATCGCCGTCGATCCTGCGATCGTCGAGCAGCCGGCTCACCGCATCGTGCACGGCGTCCTCGGCCAGGGATGAATCGTGGAGCACGGTCATGGCCACGCTGAAGAGACCCTGGGCGTGCTGCCGGTAGAGCTCGGCAATGAGGGGCGCACCAGGCATCGTCCGGGAGAAACGCACGTCGGGACCTTCTTATCCCGACCGCGTCGCGGGTTCCGGGCCGGAATCTGCGGCTCCGGCCGGGAGCGTCACCAGCCTCCCGGCCGCGAATCCGCTCATTCCCGAGCTGTCCGCAGGCGGCCATGGCCGCACGACCCTTCGTCTGCCGCCGCTTGCAGAACTGGCCGTTCGAAACCGCCCTCTGCACGAACGAAGTGATCTGCTCCTCGGTGGGGGCCCGCCAGGGCGAATCGCGGCGCGGGTTGTAGGGGATCACGTTGAGCGAGCAGCGCAGCGGTCGAAGGTAGGCGCAGACTTCGTCGCAGTGCTCGGGCGCGTCGTTCACGCCCGGAATGAGCACGTACTCGACGCAGATCGCGGCGGTGGGGCGGCGCGGGAACTCGAGCAGCGCCGCCATGAGCTTCGACATCGGTTCGGCGCGGTTGATCGGCATGATGCGGGAACGGATCTCGTCGTTCGGCGCGTTCACGCTCACCGCGAGGTTCACGCGATGGAACCCGGGTCGCCGGATGAACTCGCCGAGTCGGCGGATGCCGTCGGTGCGCCCCACGGTCGAGATCGAGACGCGGCTCGCCGCCACGCCCGCGCCGTTGCGGTCGCAGAGGATCTCGACCGCCTCGAGCACGGCGTCGAGATTGTCCATGGGTTCGCCCATGCCCATGAAGACGAGGTTGCGGATCTCGAAGCCGCGTGCGCCGGCGCCCTCGAACGGATTGTCGACGAGGTGCCGCGCGGCGAACCACTGCGCCACGATCTCCCGCGCCGCGAGATGCCGCATGAGTCCCATCTGCGCGGTCTCGCAGAAGGTGCAGCCCATGGCGCAGCCCACCTGGCTGCTCACGCAGAGCGTGCGCGAGAAGCCGCCGCCCGCATGCGGCATGGGAATCACGACCGACTCGGTCTCGAGCCCGCCGCCGACCTCGAGCGTGAACTTGACGGTGTCGCCGTCGATCAGCGTGCGGCCGAAGGGCGGAAGCGAGGGACCGGCCGCGGCGCCGTGGCCCGGATCATCGGGGAGAACGCCGCGCCGATGAATCGCCCGGTAGATGTCGAGCGAGCGCTCTCGCGGCATTCCGCGCCGCGATGCCGCGTTCACGAAGCGCGAACTCGTGAGCGACATCGCGTCGATCGGCGGGGCGGGGGCCGGTGCGGACGCGATGACCGGCGCCGGCGCGGACGCGCTGACCGGCGCCGGCGCGGACGCGGAACGCTCTCGCATCGCCTCGCTCACGGCTGATCCGATCCTTCGGCGCGCACCTCGGCCACGAGCTGCGTCCGCTTCGAGCGCGCAATCAGCATGAGGTTGCGCACGTAGATGAAGATCGCGAACTGGCCGAGCACGCCCACCACGTCGCGTCGCCAGCAGAAGTAGACGATGAGCATCGCCGAGCCCACGAGACTCATCCACCAGAAGATCGGCGAGACCACGCTTTCCCGGCGGCGCTCCGACTGGATCCACTGCACGAGCATGCGTCCGGCGAAGACCACCTCGCCGAGCAGTCCCACCGCAACCCACGCGAACTCCTCCGGGCGCTCCACGTTGAAGAAGCGGTAGAGCATGCGAGGGCCAGCCTAGGCGACGGGGGGGCGAATCGCCTACGCTGTTGCGTCTGAGTCTCAACAACGCGGCACGCCGGAGCATCCGTCCGCCATGCATCTGAAGCGAAACGACGATCACCAGCACGGGCCTCCGATCGTGCCCGTCAAGTTCATCCTCGAGGACCCGGCGGGGCTCACGAACACCGAGCAGCGCGAGTGGTCGCTCATGGGCGGCGAAGGGGAGTCGCTGCTGGAGATCGCGCTCGACAACGGCATCAACATCGAGCACGCATGCGGCGGCGTCTGCGCCTGCTCCACCTGCCATGTCTACGTCGAGAGCGGCATGAAGGAGATCGCCGA
>VGXK01000060.1 GCA_016873355.1 Phycisphaerae bacterium
GGGCTGCGACTTCGTGTGGCATCGTCGGGCTCCATCGGCGGATCCTCAAGATCCGCCTGCTTCGCCCTCCTTGCCACACTCGTCTCGCCAACGCCAGCTCGCTACGCCTGAGTCGTCACCGCTCTATGCTCGCGGCATGCATCCGCTCGATCGCATCGGTCGTCGGTTCTCCGCACGCACGCTTGCGCCGGCGCTCGCGGTCGTCGGCGCATCGCTCGTCGGCGCCGCGTGCCAGCAGAAGCAGCTCTTTCCCGACATGGTGGCGCCGACCACGGCGCAGCAGGACGCCATGGGCTGGCCGGCGCCGCGCTACTTCGGCGTCGAGGAAGGCGACAACCAGGATCCGATGGTCGACACGCCGAACTATCCCTACGGCGGGTCCGACTGGTACGCGCAGCCGGGCTACCTTCAGGGCTGAGCGCCGGAACGACTCGACGCAGGCGCACTCGGCGCATTCGGCGCATTCGGCGCACTCGGCGCGCCTCCGCCGCGATCGATGGGTGCAAGCACGAACAGCGCGCCCGGACCACGCTCGCCGCCCTCCATGCTCGTGAGCACGAGCGTGCCGTCGTTCAACTGATCGATGCTCGACCAGCGGCTCCTGCCGCCCTTGAGCAGCACCTTCGGCTCGCTCGTGCGTCCGTTCTCGTGACGGATGCCCCAGAGTCGACCCGATCCGAAGTCGCCGTAGACATAGACGCCGTCGAGCGACGGATGGATCTTGGAGCGCCACACCGCGCCGCCGGTCACCGAGATCCCTTCGTGTCGACCGTACTCGGCGATCGGATCGATGAGCTCGCCGTCGGAGGTCGAAGTGGTGGCGGCGCCCTGCGAACCGAACGGATGCGCGCCTTCGCGCAGATTCCATCCGTAGTTGCCGCCTTTCACCACGATGTCGATCTCCTCCCAGGCGACCTGTCCCACGTCGCCGGTCCAGAGCTCGCCCGTCTTGGGATCGAACGCCATGCGCCACGGATTGCGGAGACCGAGCGCCCAGATCTCCGGACGAGCGCCCTTCACGCCGACGAAGGGATTGTCCTTCGGAATCGCGTAGAGCTTGCCGTTCTCCTCGCGATCGGCGTCGATGCGGATGATCTTCGAGAGCAGCGTCGACATGTTCTGGCCGTATCGATGCGGATCGTTCGCGGCGCCGCCGTCGCCGTAGCCCAGGTAGAGCATGCGGTCGGGACCGAAGCAGACCGTGCCGCCGTTGTGGTTCCAGTAGGGCTGATCCACTTCGAGCAGCACTTCCTCCGTCTCGGGAAGACCTCGCGAGAAATCCTCGCTGGCCTGGAAGCGGCTCAGAACGCTGCGGCGCGGCTTGTCCGCCGTGTAGTAGACGAAGAAGCGTCGGTTCTTCGCGTAGTCCGGATGGAAGCAGAGCGAGAGCAGGCCCTCCTCGTTGTTCCGATCGTTCACGCGCTCGCGCAGATCGAGGAACTCGGCGCCGCGCGTCGCCTGGCGATCGTTGCGATCGACGACGAGCACGCGACCGGCCTGCTCGAGGAGGAAGAGCTTCGAGTCGTCGTTCGGCGCCTGAACGACCTGGAGCGGGCGCTTGAGCGCAAGCGAAGGAAGGATGCGCTCGAGGCGCACGTCGGGAATCGGCGGAAGCGCTGCGCTCGCCGAATCGGCGCCCTGGGCCGCGGCCTTCTGCGCGGCGGCGCCCGGTCGTGCCGCGCCCTGCGGCGCCGCGGCCTGTGCCGCGGCGCTGCCCAGCGCGCAGGCGAGCAGGACGCAGGGCGTCACGCGGCGAATCCTCACCGACGACGACATTCGATCGAAGCGCGGCATCGCCGCATCGTACGGGCAGCCGCCGCTATCCTGCCCGTCGCACTCCCTGGGAACCTCGAGGTGAGCCCGGCGCCGCATCCATCGCGCGGAAAGGCCACGAGCGCGCTCTTCGTGCTGGCGGCGTTCGTCATCGTCTGCGCGGGACTCAAGGTGGCGTCCGACCTGATCGTGCCGTTCCTGGCGGCGGTCTTCCTGGCGATCGTCTCGCTGCCGCCGCTCGCGGCGCTGCGTCGAAGCGGCGTGCCGGCGTGGGCGTCGATCTCGCTCGTGCTGCTCGTGGTCACCGGCGTGCTCATTCTCTTCGCGTGGGTGGTCTCGCGAAGCCTCGAGGGATTCCCGCAGGCGCTCGCCCACTACCAGAGCGTGCTTCGGCAGGAGCTCGACGGGCTCGCGATCTGGCTTCGCGGCTTCGACATCGACGTGACGACGGAGACGCTCGAGGAGCAGCTCGCGCCGGCGCGACTGCTCGCGTACATGGGCAACGCCCTCGGCGCGGTGGCGGGCGCGGCGCACACGGCGCTCTTCGTGCTGCTGACCTGGACCTTCATCATCGCCGAGGCGGCGGCGCTTCCGGAGAAGCTGCGCCGCGCGCTCGGCACGCCCTCGGACGATCTCTCGCGCTACCGCGGCATGGTGCTCGACGTGCAGCGCTATCTCGGGCTCAAGTGCGGCACGAATCTGCTCGCGGCGCTGCTCGTCTGGTTCGCGTCGTGGATGCTCGGCACGCCGTACGCGGTGCCGGTCGCCGTCGTCGCGTTCTTCCTCAACTTCGTGCCGGTCTTCGGACCCATCGTGGCGGCCGTGCCCGCGGTGCTCATCACGCTGGCGCAGTTCGGCTGGGAGCGGGCGTTCGTCATGATCGGCCTGCACGTGGCGCTGAACGTGATCGTCGGCAGCGTGGTGGAGCCGCGACTCTTCGGCGCGAGGTTCGGGCTGAGCGCGCTCGTGGTCTTCCTCTCGCTCGTCTTCTGGGGCTGGATCCTCGGCCCGATCGGCATGGTGCTGAGCGTGCCGCTCACGATCGTGGCGAAGATCGTGCTGGCGAACACGGTCGAGTTCCGCTGGGTGGCGGTCATGCTCGGCAGCGGCAACGACTCGCTCACTGCGATTGCGCCAGGTCCGGGCGCGGATCGCGATGCGTCCACAGCCGCCAAAGGGCGGTGAACTCGGGATCTCCGGCGTACGAGAAGATGAGGTCGCGCGCGCCCGCCGGACCCACGAGCCGCGCGAGCACGCCGCCCTTGTCCGCGGCCGGCGCCACGAGCAGCGTCGAATCGCGCACGGTCCAGATGCGGCCCTTCGGATCGCGCACCCACCCGGGTCCCACGAGCAGCGAGCGACGGCCGCCGCGACCGATCGGCAGTCGATACCAGATGAACGGGACGCGCACGAGCGTGACGAGCGCCAGGAACGCGAAGATCGCCGCAAGCCAGAGCTGCCCGACGATCAGCATGAGCGCGGCGACTCCGAGATTGACGACGCCGGCGGCGAGCGGCGCGCCGCCCACCGAGCCCGGCTCGATCGAGTGCGGCTCGAGGAATCTCGCGGTGCGGCCGAGATCGCGCACATGAATGAGCAACCCGGGCGCCACGAGCGCCGTGGGCAACGGCGAGAGCGACGCGATCGCCTTCGCCCAGCGCCTGCCCTCGGAGTCGAGGCGGCCGAAGATCGGCGTGCCGACGAGCGCCGACGCGATGGCGCGCGACGCGGGCGAGATTTCGGGTTCCGCCAGGATCCGCTTTGCCGCGCGCACGGCGGCCAGGCGATCCCGCTCGGCGCGGACGAACTGCACGACGCCAAGGATCGTCGGCGCGAGCAGCAGCACCGCCGGCGCGCAGGTCATCACGGCGACGAACGCGAGGGGAACGTTCAGCGCGAGCATCGCGCCGAGGACCGCCAGCTGAACCACGCCGAGCACGGCGAGCGTGCGCACGAGTCTCGCCGATCCGAGCGGCCGCAGCAACGGAACCGTCACGGACTCGATGTCGCGCTCGTCCGTCTCGGCCCGCCAGTCGGCCGGCGCCACCGCCGCCGGAATCTCCTCCTCGAGTTTCTGCGCGCCGACCCCGCCGGCGAGCCAGCGCTCCGCGCCGTGGAGCGTCGCGTCGTCCTCGACGGCGGATCTCCACGCGGGGGCGGAACCGGGCGCTGCGGCGCTTGCCGCGCCGGCTTCGTTCGCGCCGCGCTGCGCGTGCTCGTCGGCGCGTCGCCGCACCGCCTCGATGGCGTGACTCCACGCCAGCAGCAGTCGTCCGGTCTGCTCGCTCGCCGCGGATCCGAGTCGGAATCGGCGGACTCCCGCCGGTCCCACGAGTCGCGCCAGCGCAATTCTGCCGCTGTCGGAGACCGGCTCGATCACGAGCAGCGAATCGATCGGCGTCCAGCGTCGCCCCGCGCGATCGCTCACGCCCTGCTCGTCGATGATCAGCCAGCCCGCGAGCGGCGCCGTGAGCCGGCGCACCCACGCGGCGCCGGACATGAAGGCGAGCAGGAGCCCGAGCACGAGTCCGGCCAACGCGACGATGGAGGCGATTCCCCACGCAAGCCCGAGCCACGAGGGAGTGCCTCCGCCTGCTCGCCCGTACGAGCCGACGCACATCCCTGCGAGCAGCACGCAGAGGCACGCGGTCGCGACCGCGCCGCCGAATCCGGGCGCCGCGTTCACGCGCCCCTCGACTCCGCCGATCGGCGCGCGAATCGAATTGCGGAAGCGCTCCGCGACGATCGCCGGCACCGGTCGCGGCAGACTCGCGAAGATGCGCAACCAGCGTCGCTGCGTCAGGCGCGAGGTGTCGAATGGCCCTTGCGACGCGATCGCCGAGAGCGTCGCCTGGCGCACGAGCGCATGCGGATCGCTCGAGCCGTAGTGCGTGGCGCCGAGATCGCCGCTCGTCCGCCGCGCGGCGCGCGAGGCGCTCGCGAGCGAACCAAGACCGCCGATGCCGACGATCGCGAGCACGCCGGCGACGATCGCGGCGAGCGAACCGACCATGAGCAGCGAGTCGCTCGCGGCGGAGGACCCGAGCGGAATGCAGACGATCGCCGCCGCGCCGAACGGAACCGCGATCGCAATCGCGCGCCACGGCCGATCGGGACCGGCGCTCGACAACGGCACCACGACCGCGTGCGCCGGCATCCACGACGGCACGACCGGGTGCTTCGGCACCGGCAACGGCGGCGGAAGCACCGGGATCGGGGGCGGAGGCCGAGGCGGTGGAGACGCCGGTGCGGCCGCCGCCGCGGAAATCGGCGGCGGCGGCGTGGGCGTCGGCTCCCGATTCGCGGGTTGTGGCGTCGATCCGTCCACCAACGCCGGATCATCGCAGAGCGGCGGCGGATGCGTCGCGCTGCGTCACGATCGCACGGGGGCGACGGCGCGGCATGGACCGACGGGATCGAGTTCGATCAGGCGGCGGCGCGACCCGCCGGCACCTCGCCCTGCGGAATCGCCTCGGCGACCGGATCGATCGGAGGCGCGACGTGCAGGGCGAGCGTCTCCACCGGAATCGACGCGAAGATCCTCCCGAGCTCGGGGTCGAAGTGCGTGCCGAGGCAGCGACGAATCTCCTCGAGCACTTCTCCCACGGGACGAGCCGGTCGATAGGTTCGCGCGCTCGTCATCGCGTCGAAGCAGTCGGCGAGGCAGACGATGCGCCCGAGCTGCGAGATCTCCTCGCCCTTGCGATGCTCGGGATAGCCGCTGCCGTCCCACTTCTCGTGGTGCTCGTAGACGCCCGGCAGCACGTCGTGCATCTGCGGAATGTCGCGGAGGATCTCGCGTCCGATCGCCGGATGCGCGGAGATCTGCGAGAACTCCTCGTCGGTGAGCCGACCGGGCTTGCGCAGCACGCTTTCGGGCACGCCGATCTTGCCGATGTCGTGCACGAGGCCGCAGAGGCGGGCCCGCTCCACCATCGCGCTGCCGAGCTTCGCGTGCTCCGCGAGCAGCGCCGCGAAGGTGGACACGCGGTCGGAATGGCCGCGCGTGTAGGGATCCTTGGCGTCGATCGCGGCGATGAGCGCGTGCATGGTGCCGCCGAACATGAGCCGCTGCTCGTCCTCGAGTCGCTGCGCCGTGCGGGCGCGGGCGAGGTTGTTCAGGCTCATGGCCGCCATGCGCACGAGCGCGTGCGCCACGTTCGTCACGGCGTCGAGATCGCTCGGAGCGCTCGAGGCGTCGCGGTCGTCGAGGTAGAGCACGCCGAAGCACGAGCTTCCGTGCCTCACGGGCAGGCAGATCGCGCGGTGGATCGAAAGCGTGTTGATCGTGGCGGTCGCGGCGGGGCCCGCGCCGCCGTCGCGCAGGATCACGGGGCCATGGCGGGCGCGGCGCACGATCGATCGGCTGATCGCCACGCGGCCGAAACGATCGACGACCGCACCGCGCGACGCGAGCAGCTCCGCGTCCTCGGACTCGTCGTCCATCTGCACGAGCGCCGCGTTCGGAAACCCGGTGATGCGCGCCACGCTTTCGACGAGCAGCTGGCGCACCGCCGCGTCGTCCTTCGCCTGGTGGATCGACTCGCTCGCGCCGAGGATCTCGAGCAGATGATGCTGCGCGAGCGCGCCGGCGCCCTCCGGCCGCACCTCCTGCACGGCGGCGCTCGCGGCCGCATCGTCGGGGAGCGCCACGATCGATTCGGGCGCGTGCCGGGCCGAACGATCGCGCACCTCGAACGAGTACATCGAGATCTCGATGACGTCGCCGTCCCGGAGCGGAAGGGAGTGCCCGTGCTCGAGGCGCACGCCGTTGACGATCGTTCCCGCGCTGCTGCCGGAATCGACGATGCGCCACGAATGGTGCTCCGCCGTCGCGGTGCTCGCGGCGCTCGCCGCGCTCGCGTCGCCGCCCCAGAGCATCGTGGCGTGAAGCCGGCTGACGCTCGGGTCGGGCAGCGTCATCGTGTGCCCCGGCGCGCGACCGATCGTCACCGGACCGGGCGGCTCGAGCCGCAGTCGCATGCCGCCCGTCTCGCCACGCGGAATGAGCCAGACATCGCCCATGGGTGGATCGTCGGTTCGATCGGCAGAATCGGCGCGGCGGTGGAGCGACGCGTCGAATCGCGCGCGGCGACGACGCGTTGCAGATCGCTTCGTCGGCACGATCGACACGGGCGGCGCGGTCGGCGCCGGGTGCTCAGCTTCGACTCGCCCCCGCCGCGGCCGGATCCTGCAGGTGCTCGTGATCCCGCAGGTGGTCCATGCAGTAGCACGGCGCCCCGGCGCAGCGATCGCAATACCGGAACTCGAGCTTCGGGTCCGAACGATCGGTGCGTCCGCAGACGCGGCAGCGATGGAACGGCTCCCGGGCCGGCCGTTTCCGCGCCGGCGACACCGCCGCCGCCACGCGCCGCACGCCGTCCCTTCGGCGCGCGCGCCGGAACGCGTCCGGACCGAGGAAGATCAGCCAGCTCGTCGCGCACGCGAGAATCGCGCCGCGCTCGGCCGCGTCGCCGCGCACGAACTCGAGCCCGAGCACGATCCAGGTGACGAGCGCGATCCACTTGAGCGCCACGGGCAGCACGAAGAAGAGTCGAAGCACGAACTCGGGCGCCAGCGTGGCGAACGCCAGCAGCACCGAGACGCCGATGAAGCCGTTCATCGTCGGGCGGTCGGGCGCCAGCAGCGACGCCGCGATCGTGGCGATCCAGCCGACGACGAGAAAGAGCGTGAAGCGAGCCGTGCCCCATGCACGCTCGAGCCCGGAGGAGAAGAACAGGAAGAGCAACCACGCGAAGGCGGCGAAGATGGGATTCACGGTCGGCGGAAGCGCCACGAAGGTGATCGGCCGCCACCATTCGCCCGCCGCCACCTTCGACGGCACGAGCGAGAGCCGCTCGACCAGCTGCTGCCCGTCGCTCGGCGCGAGAAACCCGGCCCAGAGGTAGAGCACCACTTGCGCGCCGACGAGAATCGGCGCGAGGTGCGGAATCGCGATCGGCCGGATCCATCGCTCGGCGGTGTCGAGAAGTCGCTTCACGAAGACGCGAGTGTAGAGGCTGACGCGGAACCCCCGCCCGGTACGCTTCGCGCCGATGCCGATCGTCGCGTTGCTCGTCGTCGCGCTTGGTTGCGTTCCTCGGTCGGGCGACGACGCGGCGTCGATGCGGTTCGTCGACGTGGCGGCGCAGGTCGGTCTCGACGGCGCGGGCGCACCGCGCCTGTGCGTGGCCGATGTCGACGCGGACGGCCGCCCCGATCTCGTGCTCGATCGCACGCGCGTGATGTTGAATCGCGCCGCGAACGCCGACGCCGGCGGCGGCTCCGCGCCGAGTCCGCCCGGGTTCCTCTTCCTCGAGGTCGAATCGAGGCTCGAGCATCCGGGCGTCGACGGCGTCTCGATCTTCGCCGACCTCGACGGCGACGCGATTCCGGATGCGATCGTCGTGCGCTCGCGCGGCGCGGCCGCGTGGCAGCGCGGGCGCGGCGACGGCTCGTTCGACGACGCCGCACCGCTCGAGGGCGCCCGGCCCGGAACGGTGGCGGCGATCGCGGCAGGCGACGCCGATCGCGACGGTCGAACCGATCTCTTCGTGACGCACTGGTATCGCGCCTACGGCGAGCGTCTCGACGCCGATCCCGCGGACCTGCTGCTGCAGCGGCGCGACGAGTCGGGCGCGATTCGCTTCGAGCGGCACCCGCTTCCGGAGGACGACGCGGAATTCGACGAGGAGCGCGACGCGGGAGGTCGCCCGATCTACGGCGCGCTGATCGCGCAACTCGTCGATGCGAGCGAAGCGCCGCCGCCGCAACTCATCGAACTCGCGTACGGCCGTCGCTGGAATCGTCTCTACGCGCGGCGTGCGCCGGCTGCCGACGGCGCGTCGAGCGAGCGCGAATGGGTCGATCGTGCTCCTGCGCTTGGCTTCGACGGCGACGAGGATCGAAGCGGAACGTATCCGCCGTGGCTGCGCGAGCGCGCGGCGACCGATCCGCGCTTCGACCGCACGGACGAGAAGCCGTTCCGCTCGAACGGCAACACGTTCGACGCGTCGATCGGCGACCTCGACGGCGACGGGCGCTTCGACGCGGTGCTCGCCGAGATCACGCACGCGTGGGCGGGGCCGTCGTCCGATCGCTCGCGCGTGCTCGTGCGTCGCGGCGATCGATTCGAGTCGCCCCCGGAATGGAGCCTGGACCGCATTCCTTCGGACGACTCGGACCAGGCGCGGCGCTGGAACCAGGGCGATCTCTTCGTCGAGCTCGCGGACTTCGATCTCGACGGACGGCTCGATCTCGCGCTTGCGAGCGGCGACTACCCCGATCCGCCGCCCTTCGACGAGCGGCTGCGGATTCTTCTGCAGCGGAGCGAAGGCGACGCGGCGGCGCCCTCGGACGGGCCGCGCGACGCG
>VGXK01000061.1 GCA_016873355.1 Phycisphaerae bacterium
GCTCCGCGCCGAGCGCGAAGCCGCCGAAGGCCCGCTGCTCGACGCCGCCGGCGCCGGCGACTGGCCGAAGGCCTGGTCGATCGTCAAGGCCTTCCTCGACAAGCATCCCGACGACGCGCTCATGAACTTCAACGCCGCGTGCGTGAAGTCGCAGCTCGGCGACCTCGACGCCGCCTTCGCGCACCTCGATCGCGCCATCGACTTCGGCTTCGCCGATCTCGGCTCCGCCGCCGGCGATCCCGACCTCGCCCCGATGCGCGACGATTCGCGCTGGCCCGCGCTTCGCGCGCGACTTGCGGCGAAGGATGCGCCTGCGTCGCGCCGCAGCCAGCTCGGCCAGAACGCCTTCGACGCGTGGAAGAAGAAGTACGGCGATCGCCGCTACACCTACCTGGAGGACGACGCGCGCAAGCTGCGCTACGCCGTGGCGCTCGACGACACGAGCTGCACGCAGATGCGCCAGATGCTCGATCGCCAGTGCGACTGGTGCATCTCGCAGTTCTTCGAATCGGGACCGAACGATCCGGTGCTCATCGCGATTCCGCATCCGCTCGACTTCAAGGACTTCTTCGACGGCCCGAATCTCGCCGGCGTCTACGAGCACGGCCATCGCCGCCTCGTGAGTCGCGACACCGGCGCCAGTCTTCGTCACGAGTTCGTGCACCTGCTCCACTGGGGACACATGGATCGCATCCGCCAGGTGCACCCGGTGTGGATCCAGGAGGGACTCGCGAGCCTCTTCGAGGATTACGAGTGGGACGACCACGGCAATCCCGCGTTCCGTCCCAACATCCGACACAATCTCGCCCGAGGCGCCGCCGTGCACGGCAATGCGCCGCCGTGGCCGCGCTTCTTCGCCACGAGCTACGCGGCGTTCATGAACAAGGCGGAGCTCAACTACGCGCTCTCGCGCTCGATCTTCGAGTTCATGGCCGAGCGCGGACGGCTCCAGGCGTGGTACCGCGACTACACCGCCGGATTCGAGCGCGATCCCTCCGGCGCGAAGGCGATCGAGCAGGTCTTCGGTCGACCACTCGCGGAGGTGGAGAAGGAGTGGCGCCGCTGGGTCGCGTCGCGCGGAACGATCAAGGACTCCGTGTCGCCGGAGGACGCGATCATGGGCATCCAGGCGGAGAATTCGAACGACGGCGTCAAGATCACGCGCGTGCTGCGGCGCACCCCCGCCGCGAACGCGGGACTCCGGGTGGGCGACGTGATCGTGAAGATCGGCGACGAGACCGTGCGTTCGCTCGAAGAGATGGTGATCGCACTGGGGCGGCGCACGCGCGGCGACCCGATCGAGGTCGGCTATCGGCGGCGCGGCGAGTACCGCAGCGCCACGCTCGTCGAGACGAACGCGCGGCCGGCGCTCGCTCCGTGACGCACGGCGCCGCCGCGCCCGCCGCGTTCCCCGCGGGTCGCGCGTGCCGTTCGCTGCCGTGTACCATGCCCGACCCGCCGCAGGCCGCCGAACTCCGGCGCCGCGGCACGCACAAGGTTCGATCGATGCAAGTCAACATCACCGCGAAACACATGGATCTGACGGGGCCGATCGAGGCCTACATCCGCCAGAAGGTGGACCGCATCACGCGGCACTTCGACCGCGTGCAGCAGATCACGATGGTCGTCGAGAAGGAGCCGCGGCACGGCTTCCACGTCGAGCTCATCCTGGACATCGAGGGGCACGACGACTTCATTGCGAACAGCCGCCACGAGGACCTGTACGCCGCGATCGATCTCGTCGTCGACCGGGGCGTGCGACAGCTCACCGACCACAAGGAAAAGGTCCGCAACCATCACCATCCCGAGGCGTAGGCCGCGAATTCCGCCGCGCCGCGATTCCGCATGAAACTCACCACCATCGTCGTTCGAGACGCGATCGTCCCCCGGCTCAAGTCGCAGAAGCGCGACGAGGTGGTGGGCGAGTTGCTCGACGCGCTGGTGTCGGCCGGCTCGGTCGAATCGACGAAGCGCGACGACTTCTTCAAGGCGGTCATCAAGCGCGAGAAGCGAGGCTCGACGGGCATCGGTCACGGCGTGGCGGTGCCGCACGCCAAGGCGACCGACGCGTCGAAGCTGATCGTCGCCGTCGGGCTCAGCGAGCGCGGCGTCGAGTTCAACTCGCTCGATCGCAAGCCGGTGCACGCCATCTTCCTGCTCGTCTCCCCGGAGGAGCGGCCGGAGGAGCACCTCGCGGCCATGGAGGCAATCGTGGGATGTCTGGGCAAGGACCAGTTCCGTCGATTCCTGCGTCAGGCCAGGAGCGTCGAGGAAGTGATGACGCTGCTCGAGGAATCCGACGCGGAACGCACGGTCCCGTGAGCGCGTGACGCCAGTGGTCACCGCCCGGGTCGTCGTCTGCAACACGCTCGGTCTGCATGCGCGGCCGGCGATGTCGTTCGTGGAGACGGCGTCGAAGTTCGCCTCCGCGATCACGGTGCGACGCGCCGACTCCGACGAGAAGGTCGACGGCAAGAGCATCATGCAGGTGCTGCTGCTGGCGGGAACGAACGGAACGGAACTCGAGATCTGCGTCGACGGCGCCGACGAGGCGGAAGCGGTCGCGGCGCTCGTGGCGCTCGTGAACCGCCGCTTCGACGAGGAGTGATCCCAGCGTGAGCGAGCGCGTCTCGATCGTCGGCGACGGACAGATGGGAATCGTGCTCGCGTGGACGCTCGCCCAGCGAGGCGTGCCGTGCGCGCTGTGGGGACCGTTCGAACGGGACCTGGAGGCGCTGCGGCGCGAGCGGCGCTCGCCGCGCATGCCCTCGATCGAGCTGCCGCCGTCGGTCGAGGTCACCGCCGACGCCGGCGCGGCGCTCGCGAAATGCACGATCGCCGTGAACGCGATTCCCACGCAGTTCATCGCGTCGGCGTGGAAGAGCGTCGCCCCGTCGCTTCCGCGCGGCGCGCTGCTCGTGAGCGTGGCGAAGGGATTCGAGGCAGGCACGCATCGGCTGCCGTCGAGCGTGCTGCGAAGCGCCGTCGGCCGCGCGGAGTCGACCCCGGTCGTGGTGCTCACCGGCCCCACGATCGCGGCGGAGCTTGCGAGGCGATTGCCCGCCACGATGCTCGCCGCATGCGCCGACGCCGACGGCGCGCTCCGCGTGCAGGCCGCCTTCGCGGCGCCGTGGATCCGCATCTACACGCACGACGATCCGATCGGCGCCGAGGTTGCCGGCGCGCTCAAGAACGTGATCGCGATCGCCGCGGGAATCGTCGACGGCCTCGAGCTCGGCTTCAACGCCAAGAGCGCGCTGCTGGCGCGCGGGCTCGTGGAGATGGTGCGGCTCGGCACCGCGCTCGGCGCGAAGGCGGAGACCTTCTTCGGCATCGCCGGCGTGGGAGATCTCGCCACCACCTGCTTCAGCCCCGAAGGCCGCAATCGCTCGTGCGGCGAGGCGCTCGGGCGCGGCGAGACGCTCGAGCGGCACCTGGCGTCCACCCGCTCCGTGGTCGAGGGCGTCGAGACCGCGCGGAGCGTGGTGCAGTTTGCGCGCGAGCGGGCGATCGAGGTCCCGATCATGGACGCGGTCAGCCGCATTCTCTTCGAGGGCCTGCCGGCACGCGAGGCGATCCGCGAACTGATGACGCGCGAGCCGAAGGAGGAGCGGATCGCCTGACCGGGTGCGACGACGCCGAGGCCCCGCGCTCGAACCGCCCCCGCGGCGCTCGAACCGCCCCGCCCCGCCGCTCGTACCCCCGTCGCCCGAATCCGGCTCGATTGCTACGCTTCGCAGCCGTCATCTCGCTTCGCGTTCCGTGAGCCTCGTCTCATGAGTTCCAACCCCGCGTCCGCCGGCAGCACTTCCGGCCCATCGTCCGATTCGCGTCGTCGCGCCTCCGATCCCGGCGCCGACGGCGGTCGCCGCCTCGAGCGCCAGCTCTTCCTGGCGCTCGTGGGCGGAATGCTCCTGCTCACGGCGTGGATCGCCACGCTCGTGGGCGTCGACCGGCAGGTGGCGGACATTCCCGCGGCGGTCGGCGCGATCATCCTCTTCATCCCGCTTGCCTGGGGAGCGTTGCGCGAGTTCCTGGCGGGGCGGCCGTCGAGCGACACGCTCGCGTCGCTCGCCGTCTTCGCGGCGCTCATGAGCAATCTCTTCCTTGCCGCGGGATTTCTCGCGTTCTTCCTCTGGCTCGCGGAACTCGTCCTGAGCCGCACCGCGTGGGGCGCGCAGCGCGCCATTCGCGACCTCGTCGAGCTCACGCCGGACACGGCGCGTCTCGTCGACGACTCGGGCGCCGAGCGCGAAGTGAGCCTCGCCGAGATCCGCGTGGGCATGGTGGTGCGCGTGCGACCGGGCGAGAATCTGCCCGTCGACGGCAAGGTCGCGAGCGGCAACTCGAACATCAACCAGGCGTCGCTCACCGGCGAAGCGGTGCCGATCGAAGTCGAGCCCGGCTCGGACGTGTACGCCGGCACGAGCAATCTCACCGGGCAGATCGACGTGCGCGTGACCGCGGTGGCGGGCGAGACCACGATCGGCAAGGTGGAACAGCTCATCCGCGAGGCGGAGAGCACGCGCGGCAAGCGGCAGGAACTCATCGAGCGGCTCGCGAGCTACTACACGCCGGTCGTGCTCATGGTGGCCGGGCTCGTCTGGTTCTTCGCGAGCCGCAGCGACAACGCGCTCGTGAAGGCCGCCGCCGCCGAGCGCGCGATCACGGTGCTCGTGGTGACCTGCCCGGGCGCACTCCTGATTGCCTATCCCACCGCCATGGTCGCCGCCTTCGCGGCCGCCGCGCGGCTCGGCATCATGATCAAGACGACGCGCGTGCTCGAATCCGCCGCGAACGTCGACACCGTCGTCATGGACAAGACGGGCACGCTCACCACCGGCCGATTCAGCGTGAGTCGACTGGCGCCCGCCGAGGGCGTCGATCCCGCGTCGCTGCTGCAGTCGGCCGCGGACGCGGAGCAGAGCTCGAACCATCCGCTTGCGCGGAGCATTCTCGAGACGGCGGTGAAGGCGCGCCTCACTCCCGAATCGCTGCGGAAGTACGAGGAACTGCACGGTCGCGGCGTGGTGGCGTCCACCGGGGGCGGCAGCACCATCCATGCGGGCCGCATCGAGTGGCTGCTCGAGATGAATCCCGCGATCGAGTCGGCGCTTCCGGCGGTCGAGCCGCAGATCGAGGGCATGTCGGGCGTGCACGTGATGCGCGACGGGCGATACCTGGGCGCGGTGGGGCTCGAGGACAAGCTGCGCCGACACGCGGTCGACGTGGTCACGAAGCTCCGCGATCTCGGCGTGCGCCGCGTGGCGATCTTCACCGGCGATCGGCTGAGCGTGGCGAAGCGCGTGGGGCAAGCCGTGGGCGTCGATGCGATCGAGGCGGAGTGCCTGCCGGAGGAGAAGCACGAGGAGCTCAAGTACCTCATCCGGCGCGGACATCGAACGCTCGTGGTCGGCGACGGCATCAACGACGGACCGATCCTGGCGAGCGCCGACGTGGGCGTGGCCATGGGATTGTCCGGTTCCGACATCGCCACGAATTCCGCGGGCGTGGCCCTCATGAACGACGACCTGCGGCACGTGCCGTTCCTGCTTGAGCTCGCGCGGCGAACGCGGCTCATCATCGGGCAGAACATCGGCGCCGCCCTGCTGCTGGCGATCGTGGGTCTCGCGCTCGCGGCGACCGGCAACATCAACATCTGGGCGACGCCGTTCTTCTACGCCGTGAGCTACGTCTTCGTCATCGCGAACAGTCTGCGGCTCGTGCGCTTCGGCGAGGACTTCATCGGCAACGAGGAAGCTCGACGCGCGGCGGAAGCGCTGGCGGCAAGCAAACCCACGCGGCAGATCCGCGGCCGCGCGGCGGCCGCCGGAGGCGGAGCGCCGGCGGCGGCGTGAGGCGAGCGCGGGCGCGGCGACCCGCGTCGGAGCGAGGCAAGCGCCGAGCGCGGGAGCGGCAGCGTGGCGAACGAACAGCGATTCACGGGACTCGCGGCCGCGTACACGCGAGCGCGCCCGGACTATCCGCGCGAGGCGTTCGAGGCGATGACGGCGGGACTGCCGCGACCGATTCGCGCCGTCGATGTCGGCTGCGGCACGGGAATCTCCACGCGTCGACTCGCCGATTTCGCCGACGAGACGACGGGCGTCGACCCCAATCGCGAGATGCTCGAAGCGGCGCGGCGGGCGTCGGCCGATGCGGCGGCGCGATCGGTCGGCGACGACGGCGCACGCACCCCCGCCGCAATCCGCTGGCACGCGGCGCCGGCCGAGTCCACCGGACTCGCGTCCGTCTCCTTCGAGCTGGTGCTGGCGGCGCAGGCCTTCCACTGGTTCGACCCGTCGAAGGCGCTCGGGGAATTCCACCGGCTGCTCGTTCCCGGCGGTCGCGTCGCCCTGCTCTGGAACCTGCGCGACGACCGCGACGACACGACCCGCGCCTACTCGGCGATCACCGTGCCCGAGGCGAAGCGAAACCTCGACGCGACGAGCCTCGCCGCGCGCGAAGACACGGGGAAGCCGCTCGCCGAATCCCGCCGCTTCCGCGGGTATCGTCGCGTCGAATTCACGAACGAGCAGCGACTCGATCTCGCCGGCGTGCTCGATCGCGCAGGAAGCGCGAGCTACTACCCGCGCTCCGGGCCCGATCGCGTCGCGGCCGACGCGCGACTGAACGATCTCTTCTCGCGTGAATCCCGCGACGGCGTGCTCACGCTTCGATACCGCGTCGAGCTGCACCTCGCCGAACGAGCCTGAAGCCTCCGGTCGCCCGCCGCCGTCGGCGCCCGACGCGGCCGGGAGCGCACGCGCACGCGCGCGAGCCACGCGACAATGCGCGGATGCGCTTCCTCTCGCCGATCGCCCTTCTCTTCGTCGCGAACATCTTCATGACCTACGCGTGGTACGGCCACCTGCGCGATCTCAAGGATCGGCCGCTCGTTCTCGCGATCCTCGCGAGTTGGGGCGTGGCGCTCGTCGAGTACTGCTTCCAGGTTCCCGCGAATCGGCTCGGCTACGCCGACGGCCAGGGTCCCTTCACGCTCGGCCAGCTCAAGGTGATCCAGGAGGTGATCACCATGATCGTCTTCGCGGCGTTCGCGCTCTGGTACTTCAAGCAGCAGCTCACGCTCAACTACCTGTGGGCGAGCCTCTGCCTCGTCGCCGCGGCATGGTTCATCTTCAGGGACGGGGTGTCGGCGACCCCGCCGGCGCCGCTCCCGGCGCCGTGAGCGGAGCGCTCGCCGCACGCTTCGCGCCGAATTGCCGCAGATCGGCGACGGCGTCCAGGATGCGCTGAGCCTCCTCGAGCGTGATCCCGCGCGCGCCGATGCGCACCGGAACCTGGCGCGAAATGCTCGTCTTCAGCTCCGGCACATAGACCGCCTCGCCGTCGATCATGAACGCGACGGGCTTCTCGAGATGGGCGAGCGTGAGCGCGTCGAGACGAATGCGCGAGCCCGCCTTCACGTTGAGCAGCAGAAAGTCGTCCTCGCCCTGGCGGCGGATGATCGCGGTCGAGAAGTCGTCGAGATCGACGGCCGCCTCCGGCGCGATCCAGATCGTCTCGCCCTGCCGGCTGCGAATCTCCTGGAATCCCTCGATCGCCTCGAATTCGGCGAGGCGCAGCTCGACGACCGGCGGCGGTCCCTGCAAGCGCGGCGAACTCGTGCACGAAGCGAGCGGCACGGCCGCGATCGCCGTCGCTACCACGATCCTCGAGAGGCGCGACGCCGGCCCCTCGCCGCGGGCAGCGCCCTCGCGCGCCATCAGGCGATCGTCACTTCGGCGTCGAGATAGACGTCCTGGATGGCGTTGAGCAGCTTGATGCCTTCGGGCATGGGGCGCTGGAAGGCCTTGCGGCCCGAGATGAGTCCGGTGCCGCCGGCGCGCTTGTTGATGACGGCGGTCTTGACCGCGTCCGCGAGATCGTTCGCGCCGCTCGCGCCGCCCGAGTTGATGAGCCCCGCGCGGCCGCAGTAGCAGTTGAGCACCTGGTAGCGCGTGAGATCGATCGGGTGATCGGTGCAGAGGTCGGTGTAGATCCGCTTGTCGAACTTGCCGTAGCTCGAGCCGCCCATGTTGAGCGCCTCGTAGCCGCCGTTCAATTCCGGCTGCTTCTGCTTGATGATGTCCGCCTCGATCGTCACGCCGAGATGATTCGCCTGCCCGGTGAGATCGGCGGAGACATGGAAGTCCTTGCCGTCCTTCTTGAACGCGGGATTGCGCAGGTAGCACCAGAGCACCGTGGCCATGCCGAGCTCATGCGCGTAATGGAACGCGTTCGCGATCTCGACGATCTGCTTGTCGGCGTTGTCGGAGCCGAAGTAGATCGTGGCGCCGACCGCGACGGCGCCGAGATTCCACGCCTCTTCCACCGTGCCGAACAGGATCTGATCGAACTTGTTCGGCAGCGTCAGCAGCTCGTTGTGGTTGATCTTGCAGATGAACGGAATGCGGTGCGCGTACTTGCGGCTGACGCTTCCGAGCACGCCGAAGGTGGTGGCGACCGCGTTGCAACCGCCTTCGACCGCGAGCTTGACGATGTTCTCGCCGTCGAAGTAGAGCGGGTTCTTGGCGAAGCTTGCGCCCGCCGAGTGCTCGATGCCCTGGTCGACGGGGAGAATGCTCAGGTAGCCGGTGTTCGCGAGTCGGCCGTGACCGAACATCGACTGGAGATTGCGGAGAACCTGCGGCGAGCGATCGCTCTGGATCCACACGCGCTCGATGAAGTCGGGGCCCGGGAGCTGCAGGAGTTTTCGATCGACCTTCGCCTTGTGAGCGAGCAGCTTCTCGGCGTCGGCGCCGAGGATCTCGGCGGTCTTGCTGGTGGCGGTCGCGGGCATTCGGGTCCTCCTGTGGGCCGAATCGTACACGACGCGCGGAGCGGCGCTGCCTTCGCGACGGCGATCCGCCTCCGCGCGGATGCCGTCACTCCGCCGCGTCGATCCAGCCGCCGCCGACGAGTTCGTCGCCGCGATAGCAGACCACCGCCTGACCCGGCGCAATCGCCTCGACGGGCTCGTCGAACACCACCTCGAGGCGCGCGGCGTCGGCGCGGGTCGAGGGCTCCGAGCGTGCGTCGGCGCGGGTC
>VGXK01000062.1 GCA_016873355.1 Phycisphaerae bacterium
GACGACTCAGGCGTGGCGAGCTGGCGTTGGCGAGACGAGTGTGGCAAGGAGGGCGAAGCAGGCGGATCTTGAGGATCCGCCGATGGAGCCCGACGATGCCACATGATGTCGCAGCCCGCCAGATCGCCACGAATGAGGAGGAACCGCTCAAGGCGCACAGAAAAGAGGCCGGACGCCGCGGTGCGGCGCCCGGCCTCGAGTACAAGCGTTCCCGATCGATCGATCAGGCGGCTCGGCGCCGTCTCGAGATCGCGCCGGCAAGTCCCGCGAGCGCGAGCACGCCGGGGGTCGGCACGATCGTGTACGCGCGGTAGTTGCCCGCCGTGGCCGCGTTCGTCCACCAGTCGGTGGCCTGGGTGTCGCGCGACAGCAGATCGACCGTGGTATCGAAGTCGCCGCCGCCGGAAGTGCCCACGTCGAAGAGCAGCACTTCGCCGACGCCCAGACCGAGCCATGCGAGCTCGAAGGTCCAGCTCACGCGGTCGTTGCCCGTATCGGACTGATCGTTCGAGATCGTGCTGTCGAGCGCCCAGTTCGCGCCGTAGGTCCAAAGCTGGGCGTTGTTCGCGGGCTGGTCGACCCAGGAACCCATGAAGCGGTCGATCGTGTTCCCGTTCATGTTCATCGGGCGGTTCCACGCGTTCGTGGCGGTCTGGTCCGGGGCGCCCGTGTTGAAGAAGAACAGGTACTTGGTCCAGTTGGCGTAGCCGAGCGTCTCGACCGTGATCGTCATGTGGGTGGCGTTGTTCGACACATCCACCACACGATGTCGAGATTGGGGTTCTCCGGCGTGAAGGTGTCAAGCGTCGCGTCCATGAAAGTGGTCGGGACGCCTGCGCTGGCGCCGGCGGTGATCGCGAGAACGAATGCGGCCGAGAGCGTGTTCATGGTGTTCGTGGATTCGATCAGGTGCGGCAGAGTCCGCGCGGTCTCCGACGATCGGAACCGGTGCGCGGCGAGGTGGGGCACCCGAGATTCCCTCTCCTCCTGTGGCTGGCAGCGTAACGGTTGCCGCGCGCCGCTCAAAGGCGGTCGTGCACGGATTCCCCGGCTTTCGATTCGAGACGATTCGGCCGGGAAACGCGGGTCAGGGCACCGGGCCCCAGGCGCCGAGCAGCGTGCCGAGGTCGTTTCCGTCGACGGACCCGCTGCCGTCGAAGTCCGCGGCACAGCCCTGGCACGGTCCCCACTGACCGAGCAGCGATCCGAGGTCGTCGCCATCGACCACGCCGTCGTTGTTCAGATCCGGTGAAGGCGGCGGCGACTGCGAATAGATGACGCACGAGTACGGCCCCACCACGAAGATCGCGCTGTGGGGGAGCCCGTCGTACGGGATCGGCTCGCTGGTGCGATCGAGGGCCGGCGCGTTGCCGTAGTCGGCGCCGTACTCGGAGCTGTCGGAGTTGAAGCGAGCCTTCCACACGCCCGCTCGCGGCAGGCCGATGCGGTAGCTCCAGAAGGTGGTGTTGCTGAAGTTCGCCAGGATCACCACGTCGTCGCCGGGACCTCCGTTCATCCAGCGATGCCACGCCACCACCTTCGCGCCGTGATTGACGTGGTGCACGTTGAGGCTCGGCCCCGTGAGCCCGCGCGTGACGCCCGCCTCGTTGCGACGCAGGTCGATGAGGTCCTTGTAGAGCTGGAGGATTCCCGCGTAGGTGGTGGCCTTCGACCAGTCGAGCGGATCGGTGTCGGAGAAGTACCCGTCCTCGAGGAACTCCTGCCCCATGAAGAGCAAGGGGATTCCGGGAGCGGTGAGGATGGTGGCGGCGCCGAGCGTGGAGCGCTTGCGTGACCAGTACGAACCCGCGTTGCCGGGCCAGATCTCCTCCGGCAGGCGCTGATTTCCGTTCGCCACCTCGTCGTGGTTCTCCACGTAGATGACTCGCTGCGTGTGCCATCCGTTGAACGAGCCCGTGAGCGTCGCCACGATCTTGTTCATGTCCCTCTGCGAATCGAGCGAGGGGATCAGCACGTCGCGCACCTGGTAGTTCACGCTCACGTCCCACTGGCTGTCGAAGCCGGCGCCGCCCTCGGAGGTCGGCTTCGTGATCCAGTCGTTGTCCTCGTGGTCCTCCGCGACGATGAGCTTGCCGGGCCAGTCGCCGTCGATCGAGTCGTTGAGCTGTTCGAGCAGCAGCCAGCCGTCGGGAATGTCGGGGCCGAAGAGATCCACCTTGCGGATGAACTTGGTGCCGTCGACGCGCAGGCCGTCCATTCGGAACTCGCCGAGCCATCGCCGCGCGTTCTCGACGAGGTACTCGCGCACCTCCGTGCGCCCGTAGTCCGGGCGCGTGTCGCCCCACGGGGTCACGGCGCGGAAGTCGTTGTAGAAGTAGATGCCGCCGAAGCCGTTCTGCTGCCAGCCGTCGAACTGCCACAGGTCGAGATCGTTGGGACCAACGTGGTTGTAGACGACGTCGGCGAGTACCGCGATGCCCCGGGCGTGGCACGCGTCGACGAAGGCCTTCGCGTCGTCGTGGCTTCCGTAGGCGCTTTCCGGCGCGAAGGGATGCGAGCCGTTGTAGCCCCAGGAGATGCTGCCGGGGAACTCGATGAACGGCATCAGCTGGACCGCATTGATGCCGAGGTCCTGCAGATGGTCGAGCTTCTGGATGGCGGCCTGCCAGCCCGAGGGCGGCGAACCGCCGCTGGGCACGTTGAACGTTCCCAGGTGCAGCTCGTAGATCACGATCTCGTTCCACGGCGCGATCTGGAAGTCCCCGGTCTGCCAGGCGTACGAGTTCGGCGAAGTGACCACGCTGTTGCCCACCGAGTTCGTGAGCTTGCGGGCGTGCGGATCGTTCTTCCAGAGCGTGCTTGCGCCGTTCTTGACGACGAACTTGTACTGGTGCCCCGGCAGCACGCCGATGATGTCGCCCGACCAGCGCCCGTCGCCTTCGGAGGAAAGCTGGTGGAGCGTGGTGCTCCAGAAGTTGAAGCTGCCGGCGACCGAGACGCCCGTTGCGTTCGGCGCCCACACGCGGAACGTGCAGCCGTTGCCGGGACCGTCGTGGAACGGCACGGCGCCCATTCCCGGGCGCGTGGAGGGCGGAAGCACCGCCGCCCACGCCGCCGTGGTGACGAGCATCGCAGCGGCGGCGGCGGCGAGAATCGATTTCATCATCGGCTCAGTTGATCAGACCCGGAAGCAGCATGCGCCGGAACTCGTGGTAGTCCAGCGCCGGCGCGGGCTCGACGAAGTCGTGCCCGTCCGCATCCGCGTCGATGAGGGCCTTGTTCTTGACCGACACGAGGCCGGTCGAGCCGTCGGCGAAGGAGATCGTCACGTCCTCGTGCCACATCGCCGGCAGGTCGTACCAGTAGTTCGTGCTCGGATCGGGATTGAGCAGGAAGCCGTTGAAGTTGAAGTCGCGGTTCTGCGAGAGGTCGAAGCGATCCCACTCGGACACCGTGTAGAGCGTGCGCGACGGTTGCGGCACGCGCGAGAGCGTGGTCGTGTCGTGCTGGTAGCCGACGGGCATGTTCGCGAGCGAAGACTGCGTGCGATCGTCGTGCATCTTCACGCCCACGAAGCCGTTGATCGAATAGCTGCGCAATCGGTCCGTCGTGTCGAAGGGGCTACGGTAGACGGAGGCCGTTCCCGTGTAGTTCCAGAGCTTGCCGTTGCGAAGCGCGGCGAGCGTCTCGCGGCTCGGGGAGTTCGTCGTCAGGTTCGCGTTGTTGTTCGGGATCTGCGTCGTGTTGAACGCCGCCACCCAGTAGTGGCGATAGTTCCACCCGGCCTGCGGGAAGAAGGTGTAGCCGGGGACGTTCGTGTCGGGGTCGGTGCGCGGGCTGACGAGGCGCCCCTTGTTGTCGGCCGCGTAGGCGGTGCCGGCCACCGCGATCGATCGCTGATTCGACTGGCAGAGCGACGCCCGCGCGCCGCCCGTGATCTTGGGGAACGCCACGAAGACGAGGCCGATGACGACGGCAATGATCGAAATCACCACGAGCAGCTCGGTGACCGTGAATCCGCGGTCGTTGGATCGATGCACGCGAGCCACGGGCCGGGTCTGGCTTGAAGAGGTCGAAACCATCATGGGGCGCTCCCTTGTGGGAAGGCAGGGAAGTGTCCGCCGGCGGAGCCGACGAGCGTGGCTCATCCTAGCGGCAGACGATGACCGCTCCTATCCGCGTTCCGCCTCGATGCGGATTCAATGTCCGAAAAGGCCGACGGCGGCGAACATGCCTTTCTGTTCGAACCAGCCGAGCGCCTCGTCGACCGATCGGAAGATCCGGGTCGCCGTTTCCGTGATGAACGGGCTCGGATTCTTCTTCGGCTTCCACACCACGTAGACCTCCTTGGTGTGCTCGAAGGCGTGCTGGAGCTCCCGCTCGACGCCCGAGGAGAGCCCGGGCACGCCCCCCGGAAGCTCGGGCACGAGCGACACGATCATGTCGCTCTGGTCGATGAGCTTGAAGTCCCGCATGTAGATCTGGCCGTCCACGTCCCCGGCGATGTCGAGCACCTCGCGAACGCTGACCCGAAGCGGGGCGGAGTCCTTGCGGCCGCCGAAGCTGTGCGGCGTCACCTCGATGAAGTCCCGTCCTTCGCGGGCGGCCACGAGCGCCCGATCGAGCAGCAGCTTCTCGTCCACGTCGCCGGGATCGAAGGCGATGAAGTGCTTGGAGAGCTCGGCGCGGAAGCGATCGATCTCGGCGAGCACGTCGGGCATGTCGACCACATGGCTCATCGGGAAGCTGGGATAGACCTTCCGCATCTCCGGCCGCGTGACCAGGCGAAGGCAGGTCTCCGTGGTGTCGGTCTGACGGCCGCGGCTGAGGATGTAGAAGCGGTTGTGGCAGCCGAGCGCCTGGGCGAGCAGCTCCGTGGCGAGGATCTCCTCCTCGCGCCACACCATGCAGTCCTTGAGCGTCGCGTCGATCTCGTGCTCCGCATGCAGCCGATGGTGCACGACCTCCACGTTGTCGACGAGGCAGATGAAGACGTTGGGCTCCAGCTTGGCGACGAGGTCGAAGTCGAACGCGCTGAAGAGACCGTGCCGCCAGCGGAAGGTGGCGTGGCTGTTCACGATCACGTTGCGATGCTCGGACGCCGGCGAGGTGGCGGCGATGATGTCCTTGAACGCGGCGCGACGCAGCGACGCAAGCCGCGAGATCGGCAGATCGAGAATGCGGCCGGGGCGCACGTCGGGCGCCTCCTGGTACATCACGTCGCCGACATGGAAGAGTTCGATCGGGTCGCCCCGACTCTCCCCCAGGGCCGTCACGGCCTTGAGATACGGCTTCTTGTCCATGCCGATCTGGCCGGTGACGATCGCCCGCATGGGGCCGAGTATAGGAATCGGCGTCGCGCGTGCCGGCGAAGCCGCCGATGCTTCCGGTGCATCGCGCGTTCTCGGCGAGCAGTCGATGGCGCCCCGCGCGGCTATCGCTTCGACAGCAGAACCAGCGCGTGCACCTCGATCGCACGGCCCTCGCCGATCGCGTCGACCTGCTCGTGCGTCTTGCCCTTGAGGTTCACGCGGTCGGCGTCGACGCCGAGGCACTTCGCGAGCGATTCGCGAAGCGCCTGCCGGCGAGGTCCGATCTTCGGCTTCTCGCAGATCACGGTGGCGTCGAGGTTCGAGACCTCGTAGCCGCGCTGGCGCATTCGGCGCAGCGCCTCGTCCAGGAAACGGCGCGAATCGCCGTCCTTCCAGCGCGAATCGTCGTCGGGGAAGAGAGAGCCCAGGTCGGGCTCGCCGAGGGCACCGAGGATGGCGTCGGTCACCGCATGGAGCAGGGCGTCGCCGTCGGAGTGGCTCACCGGCCCGCGGTCGTGCTCGACCGGAAGTCCGCCGAGCACGAAGGGACGACCGGGGCCGTTCGGCGCCTTCGCCTCGAGCCGATGCAGGTCGTAGCCGTGGCCGATTCTCGTCGCAGGTTCCGAAATCGAAGCGCTCGCTCAGCGGTCGTAGATGTGGCGATCGTTCGCGTTCGGAAGGGCGCCGCCGGCCGGAGTGAAGTACGGAGGCCGGTCCGCCATCTGATCGGTGCGGAGTCGGACCGCAGGGTCAGGATCCGGCCATTCCGGCGAGGGTCGGATGGAGACGTCGATCCGGCAGCAGCTCATGGGAGGCGCCGTCAACTGATTGTCGAGCGAGCCGATCTGCGTGCCCGGCTCCCACACGGAGTAGACGAGTCGATTCGGCGTGTAGACCGGATCGTCGCCGCCGCCTTCGACGATGTTGAAGGTGAGCTGCTTGCCCGGCGGGATGTCCATCGCAAAGAAGGCCTCCTGCGTGCGCGTGTCGACGACCGCCACCGAGATGGGCTGCATCGGCGTCGAGATGTAGGTCCATCCGCGACTTGTCGAGGGCGAGAGTCCGCCGTCGGGGCTGTAGCAGCCCGCAAGGGTCGAGAGCAGCGCCACGCCCAGGAGAATGGGAAGGGTCGTTCGCATGGTTGGAATCCTATCGGCTCGTTCCGCCGTCGAGTTGGCGAACGAGCGCCTCGAAGCGGCGTCCCCGCTCCTCGTAGTTGCGGAACTGGTCCCAGCTGGCACAGCCGGGGGAGAGCAGGATCGAATCGCCCGGCCGAGCGCGACTCCAGGCGGCGGCGACCGCCGATTCGAGCGTGCCGCAGAGTGCTCCGCCGGCCGAAGCAAGCGTCGAGCCGGTGGCGCCGATCGCGTAGAGCCCGGCGAGGCGGGGGGTCAATGCTCGAATCGGTGAGAGATCCGCCCCCTTGTCGTACCCGCCGGCGACGAGGTGAATGCTCGACGGGTCGTCGAACGCGTCGACCGCCAGCAGCGTCGCCTCGGGGGTCGTGCTCTTGCTGTCGTCGTAGCAGCGGACGCCTTTCGGTTCGGCGACGAGCCGCAATCGATGCGGCAGCCCCGGGAACGACGCGAGCGCGTCGAGCAGCAGGGCGCGATCGAGCGTGGGCGGAGTCGCGGCGGCCGCGCCGATCGCGGCCTCGACGGCGTCGAGCGCCAGCAGCGCGTTTCGCTTCGCATGGTCGCCGGGAATCGAGAGCCGCAGCGACGGCGCGAGCTCGTCGCCGAGCGAGGCACTCCAGGGATCGCGCCACCAGCGGCCGGCCTGCGTTCTCGCCGCCGCGTCCGCCGCCTCCGGTCGCTCCCGATCGAATCTCGTGACGAATCGATCGCTCGACGACTGCCGCCGTCGAATGAGCGACTTCGACGCACTGTAGTGATCGACGGTGCCGTGCCAGTCGAGGTGATTCGGCGCCAGGTTCGTGAGCACGGCCACGGAGGGCGACCAGCCGTCTCCTTCGCCGGCGCCGAGCCAATGCAGCATGAAGCTCGAGAGCTCGAGCACGACCGCGTGCTCCGCGCGGATCTCGGGCAACTGCGCCAGCAGGCTTCCGCCGATGTTGCCGCCGAGAAAGGAGCGCACGCCGACGGCGCGCAGCAGGTGATCGATCATCGAAGCCGTGGTCGACTTGCCGGCCGTTCCGGTCACGCCGATGACGCGGCACGCGGGAAGCTGCGACACGAGCAAGCCGATCTCCGTGGTGATCGGAACGCCTCGTCGCTTCGCCGCCGCGAGAAACGGATTCGACCACGGCGACGGAATCGCGGGGCTCGCGATCACGAGATCCGCGTCGTTGAAATCGCGCTCGTCATGCCCGCCGAGGCGCCATTCGATGCGACCTGCGGAAGCCACGCGCTCGAGCGATTCGATCTCCGCCGCGAGCTTCGCGCGCGTGGCGAGATCCGTCACCAGGACGTGGGCGCCGCGATCGAGCAGCCACTTCGTCGCGCCGGCGCCGCCGCCGAAGGCGCCGAGGCCCATCACGACCACGCGCTTCGATCGCCAGGTGCCGTCGATCATGCCGCGATTATTCATCGGCGATGCGAGGTTTGCCGGAATCGATCTTGACGCGAGCCCGCAAAGCCCTTGCCATCATCGAGTTGCGCACGAGTCGCCGGGCTCGGCAATGAACAGATCGCAACTCGAACGCTGCGGCTGCTCGGCGCAGGAAGTGCGCCTCGATCTCGATCCGTCGGCTCAATGTCGCAAGTTGGGCGAGTTGCCCGCAACTTCGGCCGATCGTAGACTCGCGACCCTCCGAAGTCGTGGAGGCTCGAGGTCGCACCGGCGCCCGTCGGCGGGGCCAAGTGTTGACGACGATCCCGAGACCAAACCGTACGAAAGTCGCCTTGTAGGAGGCCCGACCGGGCTTCCGGGCAGAGATCAATCGTTTCAAGGAATTCGACCGTGACCAGCTTCAAGAACACCCTCTCGTTTGCATTGGCGGGCCTCGTGCTCGCAGCGTGTTGCGCTCCCGAGGAAGCGCCGCCGCCCGCAGCGCCACCTCCGCCGCCGCCACCGAAGGCCTGCAAGTGGCCGACGAAGGCCAGCGACGCGAACGTGGTCTGGAGCACCATGGCCTTCCCGACGGGTGACGCTCGCACGAGCGCCATCGGCGTCGAGAAGGGCATGCCGCGCGAAGCTCGCGCGAATCAGGCGTTCGACTACTGGATCGTGGTTACGAACATCACGAGCAACACGCTCGACAACGTGATGCTCACCGACGAACTGAGCGACAACTTCACCTTCCAGAGCGCAAGTCCCGCAGGCATGGCCAGCGGCCGCACCGTGAAGTGGGATTGCGGCACGCTCGGTCCGTGCGAGTCGAAGGTGGTCACGGTCAAGGCCGTGGCAACCAAGTCGGGCACCGTGAGCAGCTGCGCATCCGTGAGCTACTCGTCGGCGCTCTGCATGGGCGTTCCCGTCGTGCAGCCGTCGATCATCATGACCCTCAACGGTCCGACGGAGATCGGCTTCTGCGACGTGGCGACCTACAACATCGAGGTCAC
>VGXK01000063.1 GCA_016873355.1 Phycisphaerae bacterium
GCGTGCAGGCGTGCAGGCGTGCAGGCGTGCAGGCGTGCAGGCGTGCAGGCGTGCAGGCGTGCAGGCGTGCAGGCGTGCAGGCGTGCAGGCGTGCAGGCGTGCAGGCGCGAATTGTCCGTTCATCGTCTGCCTCGCGGCAACGATTGTCTCTTCGGCCCACGCGCAGTGCTCACCGCCGTCAACGACCGTGCGCTTCGTGCGCGCCGATGGGGGAGATGATCTCAACTCGGGGCAGTGCTGGGAGGATGCGTTCGAGACGCTCGGGAAGGCGCTGGCGGATGCCAACGACGCAGGCCTGAGCGTTGTCGAGATCCGAATCGCGTACGGAACCTACACGGGAGCGGAGGAGAACGCCGCATTCGTGATCGATCAAGGCGTCACGATCAAGGGCGGCTACCGCGGCTTCGATGGAAGCGGCGGAAGTGCCGAAGACCGCGACTTCGAGCTCTATGAGACTGTCCTTGACGGAGAGGAAGCCCGTCGAGTGCTTCTCGCCCGTGACGATCCATTCTCATTCGATCCGTTTGCTGGCGATCTGAAGTTGGACGGCCTCACGGTGACGCGCGGCAGCGCGTTCGCGGATGCAGTGCTCGGTGGCGGCGCGCTGCTCGTGACCGCCCCGAGTACCTCGATCCTGATCGATGTGCGTGACTGCAGATTCACGAACAATACAGCGAAGAATCGCGGTGGCGCCATTCAGATTGAACATGCTCTTCCCCTGGTCGCTCGTGATTGCTACTTCGAGGACAACATCGCTCTCTATGCGGGTCCTGGAGCAGGCAGATCTGAGGGTGGAGCGATCTTCGCCGCCGGTCCACTGACGGCGGTGCAGTGCCGGTTCATGGGCAACCAGGCGCAGAAGGACGGCACTGGCGGCGCGATCGCCGCCGGCGTTCGGCCAGAGGATGAATTCCGACAGACGCTGTGCGAGTTCTGGGGGAACACGGTTGGTTCGTCGACGAGCAGCCATCCTGTAGCGAGCGGTGGCGCGGTGGGAGTCATGGACAACTGCGACGATGAGTGCGAGGAGTGCCACGAACCGGAGAACACCGAGTGCGCTCACGCCACACTCGAAGCGACCGGTTGCCTCTTCGTGGAGAATGTGTGCCTTGGCAACGGCGGCGGCGCGATCGGCGGCTTCATTGCATACACCGAAGGTGCCCTTGCAACCGATCGCGGCGCGGCAGTCTTGCGCCAGTGCACCTTCGCGAACAACAGCGGACCCGACGACGGCTGCGCGATTGCCTGTCGCACGGTCGACATGGGCAACTCAATCGCCTACTTCAATCTTGAAGTCGCGGAAGAGGATCCGGAGGTCTGTGCAGAGCAGGTCATCGCGAACACGACGCCGACGATCGCATACTCGTGCGTGCAGGGAATCAGTGCCGGAAACGGCAACTTCGACGAGGATCCGGTCTTCGAGGATCCCGCCGAGGGTAAGTACTGGCTGAAGGAATGCTCGCCTGCGATCAACGCAGGCCACCCAGATCTGATTCCGGACGATGTGACGAATGTCGACAATGATCCACAAACGGATGAGCTTCCGTGGGACCTGATTGAGACGGCCCGCGTGAAGGGCATCGAAGTGGACATGGGCGCCTACGAGCAGGTGGGCCACTGGGACGACTGCCCGGGCGACTTTGACGACAGCGGTGAAGTCGATGGCGAAGATCTCGGAACGCTGCTGGGTGAGTGGGGAGTCGGCGGCGGATACGGATTCGCCGACTTCAGCTGCGATGGAGTGGTCGACGGCGAGGACCTTGGTTCTCTTCTTGGGTATTGGGGCTGCTGCAAGGGAGTGGAGTGCGAGGAGGATCCGCTGCCTGAGAACATGTCGGAGCCCATGACGCCGCAGGCGTTGATGGAGGAACTCGGCCTCGAGTCGATCGAGGAGCTTGCGGCGTGGCTTGCAAGTCTTGATTTCGAGACGATGTGCGCCCTGCTTGAAGGGCTGTTCGGCGGTTGACCAGGGCGTCGGTGCGGGTCGGCGTCGCGCGCCGATCCGCGCCGGCGCTTCCATTGGAGCGAAGCGATGCGAGCGACATCCTCGATCGTGTTGACGCTGACACTCTCTGCGCCGGCATCGGCGCAATGCCAATACAGCGTGTTCACTTGGCCGCAGTGGCAATGCAATTGGGAGGGGCCAAGGACTTACACCGCGTACGGGCTGAACGACCTTGGCGCCTGGTGTGGATTCCGAAGCGCATGCTGGCCCGAGGACGGCGGACTCGACGCGAACTGGGTCCCAATCTCTTGTCCGGCCAACGGCACGCCGGTGAAACTGCCGTTGCCGCCGGGCGCTTCGCCGGACGGAGCAATCGCCAATGCCGTGAACGATGCGGGCGTCGTCGTCGGATACATGTATGCGGGTCAATTCAGCCAATACTTCGTCGGAGTCATCTGGTGGCCTGATGGAACCGTCGAGGAAATCCCGTCGTTGATTGGTATCCCGAATAGCCCCGCCACCGACATCAACGATGCAGGTACGATCGTCGGCTATAGCGGCGGACTCCCGTATGTACTTGAGGATGGAGTAATGACTTCCATTCCAAGCCCCAAACTTGGCAACGGCTTTGCCCTGCACATTGCCAATTCGGGTGATGTGACGGGCTATTTCGGCAATCTCAATCTCAATGCGAGGGCGTTTCGATGGAAGGACGGCCAACTCGTACTGCTCGAACCTCTCGCCGGCTTCCCAGTCTCGTACTCCAACGGAGTCAATTCCTACGGCCATGTGGCAGGACAATCGCGCACTACCACGACGCCTGCGACCGGCAAACCGACGATCTGGATCGACGACCAACCGATCGAACTTGCGATGCCCGCGGGCTGCACGACCGGAGGTGCGCTGGCCATCAACGACGCGGGTGTGATCACTGGCTACGCACAGGGACCTGGTGTTCCATCGGGATATGTGGTGTGGTATGGAAGTGGGGGCACCGCACATCTGCTTCAGAATTTGCTGGTGCCTGGATCCGGCATCGCGCCAAAGCCTGTGCGCATCAACGATGCGGGGGTGATTCTCGGTGAATTCGGGCCAAAACTCCTGATGCCGATCGCCTCGCCTGTTGCCGATCTGGACGGAGACTGCGCCGTGGACGGCAACGATCTTGGCGTGCTTCTCGCGTCGTGGGGCGCACCCGACTTCGATCCTCGCTGCGACTTCAACGGCGACGGAATCGTGAACGGAGACGACCTGGGCACGCTCCTGGGCGAGTGGACCGCAAGCAGATAGCGAGCGCAGTCGCGTCGCGCCGAAGGCGAACTCAACTCCAGTTGCCCAGCAGCGTGCCGAGATCGTCGCCGTCGACGACGCCGTCTCCGGTGAGATCGCTCGCCGTGCACGGCGCCATCCAGTCTCCCAGCAGGGTTCCGAGATCGTTTCCGTCCACGACGCCATCGGCGTTGAAGTCGCCGACGAGCCCCGTCATCGCGCCCGAGATGAGCGCGAAGTCGAGCGAGTCGAGCCATGCGTCGCCGTTCATGTCGAGCATCTCGAGCCCGGGCGCCACCGGCCCGCCGCATTCGATCGACAGGCGCGACAGATCGAACTGCGTCACGATCGAGTCGCCGTCGTAGTCGCCCATGAGCTCGGGCGGATACACCGTCCAGCGCGTGTTCGCCGGATAGTTCAAGAGCGTGCGCACGCTTCCCGAATTCGGCCAACGGATGACGAGCGCCGCCGCCACCGTGTCCGCGCCGAGGCCGAAGTGCGCATCGAAGGTGCTTTGGCCGAGGAAGCCGTTTCCTCCCTGGAGCACGTTCGAGCGCTGCACCGCGCCGTTCGCCGCGAGCGTGACGGTGGCGCCGAGCGCGATCGAGTCCTCGCCTTCGCCGAGCACCGAGAGCTTGATCCAGTTCGCGCTTTCGTTCGTCGGATTGATGAAGAGCCGGATGTTGCTTGCGTAGCGATACGTCACGATGTCGAGATCGCCGTCGCCGTCGACGTCGCCGTAGGCGCCCCCGTAGGCCCGACCGCCCGGAACCCCGAGCCCCGACGCCGCCGTCGCGTTGATCATGGGCGGCGCCCCCGTGTTCAGGTAGAGCGTGTCGGGCTGATCCTGGTTCACCACGAAGAGGTCCTGCAGGCCGTCGTTGTTGGCGTCGAAGAAGAAGCACGCCCAGCTGTAGATGTGGTGGTCGACGCCCCAGGGCACCTGCGTCTGCGAATACATGCCGCTCGCCGATCCCTGCAGGAGCGGATTCGCGCCGTAGATCGGCGCCACGTTGAACGGCGCGTTCGTGCAGTAGAGATCGGTCACGTCGTCGCCGTCGATGTCGCCGACGCCGATTCCCATGCTGAAGAAGCCCAGACCCGTTCCGTTCTGCTGCCCGATCTCCGTGAACGCTCCGTCGTCGTTGCGGAAGAAGCGATTCGGCATCGCGGAGGCCATGTGTCCGCGGTCGTTGCTCACGTAGAGGTCGAGGTCGGCGTCGTCGTCGGCGTCGAAGAGCGCCACCGCGTAGGTGAGCGCGTGCAGGTCGAGCCCGAGTTGCGGCGCGATGTCGGTGAAGGTGCCGTCGCCGTTGTTGCGCCACAGCGTGTGGCGGAACGACTCCATTCCCGGCGGCCAGTTGTATCGGAAGTGCGGAATGAAGAGGTCGACGCGCCCGTCGCCGTCGACGTCGCCCGCCGCCATTCCCGTGGGGAGCACGCCCTTGTCGATTCCCGTCTTCGCCGAGATGTCCGTGAACTGAAGTCCGCCGTCGTTGCGGAAGATCATCGGCGGCATCGCCACGCGCAGCACGATGAGATCGAGATCGTCGTCGCCGTCGAGATCGACCGCGCCGAAATTCAGCATGTCCGTGAACGCCGGAATGCCGCTCGAGGCGCTTCGATCGGTGAAGTGCCCGGCGCCGTCGTTCTCGAAGATGCCCAGGACGCCGCTCGGCGTGCCGGTCGCCACGACCTCGAGATCGCCGTCGGCGTCGAGATCGGCGAGGCCGATGCCGTAGATCGTGAATCCGTTGAGGACCGGCGGCATCGCGTAGACGAGTCCGCGCGCCACCGCCTCCTCCGTGAAGGCGCCGATCTGCGCCGCCGCTCGATCGGTCGCGAGCGCGAGCAGCGGAAGGATCAGAAGTCGCGGCACGCGTCCGCGCGCGGCGCCGCCGCTGGGGCTCGAGGCGCATGGTCGGGAACCGCGTGAATCCACTCGTGCCGCTCCTTCCGGGGTCGAACCGCTCTCAGAAACTCCAGTTGCCGAGCAGCGCGCCGAGGTCGTCCCCGTCGACGCCGCCGTCGCCGGTGAGGTCGAAGGGCGAGCACGGTTCGTTCCACGCGCCGAGCAGCTGGCCCAGATCCTCGCCGTCCACGTCGCCATCGTCGTCGAAGTCGCCGGCCGATCCGCCGAGAATGCCCACGATCAGCGCGAAATCGCCCCCATCGAGCATCCCGTCGCCGTTCATGTCGAGCATCTCGAGTCCCGGAACGACCGGCCCGCCGCACTCCGCCGAGAGCGTCGAGAGATCGACCTGCGTCACGACTCCGTCGCCGTCGAAGTCGCCCAGCCGGGCCGGCGGGTAGAGCGTCCAGCGCGTGTTCGCGCCGTATCCGGTCAGCAGGCGCACGCTGCCCGAGTTCGGCCAGCGCACTTCGATCGAGTCCATCGTCGCAGCGTCGCCGAGTCCGAAGTGGGCATCGAAACCGTTCTGTCCCAGGTATCCGTCGGCGCCCGCCAGCACGTGTCGCATCATCGTCGTCGCCTGGACCGTCACGCGCACGATCGTGCCGAAGCCGTGCCGATCATGTCCCTCTCCCACGACCTTGAACCTCGCCCAGTTGGCGCTTCCCGACTCGCCGTGCTGCTCGATCGTCGTGTTGATGAAGAGCTGGAGATTGCCGCCGAATCGATTCGAGACGAGATCGAGATCTCCGTCGTCGTCCACGTCGCCCATGACGGTGCAGTAGCCCGAGAGTCCGGCGCTGTCCGCGAAACCCGCCTCGGCGATCGCCGCGAGCATCGGCGGCTCGTCCCGTCCGAGGAAGAGCGTGTCCGGCACCTGTTCCAGGTGCACGAAGAGGTCGAGTCGCCGATCGTGATTCGCGTCGAGGAAGAGGCAGGACCAGCCGCAATGATCGAACGTTGCTTCGACGCCCCAGGCGGACTGCGCCAACTGGTACTGGCCGGCGGATCCCTGGAGCCACAGCGGCGACGCGCCGTAGAGCGGCGGCGTCGAGTTCGGCGTGTTCGTGCAGTAGATGTCGGTGAGCCCGTTGCCGTCGAGATCGCCGATCGCGACGCCCATGCTGAAGAGCGGCAAGCCAGTGCCGTTCTGCTGACCGATCTCCACGAGCACGCCGCCGTCGTTGCGATAGAAGTGGTTCGGCTTGAATCCGGGCGCCATGCCGCGATCGTTGCTGAGATAGAGGTCGAGATCGCCGTCGTCGTCGGCGTCGAAGAAGACCGGCGCAAGCGTGGCGGCGTTGACGTTGACGCCGAGACTCGCCGCGATGTCGGTGAAGGTGCCGTTGCCGTTGTTGTGCCAGAGCTGATTCGTCCACTGGGACGCGGGACCGTTCACCAGCCTGTAGTGGCCGACGTAGAGGTCGACCCAACCATCGCCGTCGAGATCGCCCCACGACACGCCCTTCGTGATCGCGGGCGTCGTGATGCCGCTTGCGGCCGTCACGTCCACGAAGGCGAATCCGCCGTCGTTTCGGAAGAGCTTCGGAGGCTGCTGAAGGCGCGTGATGAGCAGATCGAGGTCGCCGTCGGCGTCCCAGTCGACGGCGCTCAGATTGCTGATCGCGCTGATCGGGGGAATGCCCGTGACCGCCGTGCGATCAAGGAAGCTTCCGGTGCCGTCGTTCTCGAAGACGCCGACGAGGCCGCTCGACGCGCCCACCGCCGCAAGATCGAGGTCGTCGTCGGAGTCGAGATCCGCGAGCACGATTCCGTATCCGGCGTACCCCGTCCAGGTCGGCGGAAGCTGATAGAAGACCCCGCGCGCCGCCGCCTCATCGACGAATTGAGGAATCACCACGTCGGCGCGGGCCACCGCCGCGACGGCGGCCGCGATCGCCATCGGCGTCAGTCCCCAACCCAGGCGACCGATCATGACCATGCGCTTCCTCCCGAGCGGCATCGCGCTCGCAGGCCCGTCTCCCCTCGAGACCGCGACGGCCTCGAACACTGGAAACAATCTACCCCAGCATCGGCGGCGTTCCCAGTACGAGGCGACGATCTGCTTATCGCACCGTAGCATTGAGGCGTGCTGCCCCAGGTCGCCATCGTCGGACGCCCGAACGTCGGGAAGAGCAGCCTGCTGAACGCCTTGGCGGGGCGTCGGGTATCGATCGTCGACTCGACGCCGGGAACCACGCGCGACCGTGTGGTCGCCACCGTCGAACTCCACGCCGAGGGGCGACGCAGCGCCGATCGCAGTCCGGGTCGCTTCGTCGATTTCGTCGATACCGGCGGTTGGGGCGTCTACACCGTCGAAGGCCGCCAGAAGGACGACGCCGGCAAGGACCTCGGTCCGCTCACGCCCGAGATCGAAGCGCAGATCCTGGCGGCGGCGCGCAGCGCTGCGATCGTGCTGCTCGTGCTCGACGCGCGGAGCGGTCCGATGCCGCTCGACGAGCGGGTGGCGCAGCTCCTGCGCCGCGAGCGGCTCGTGGAGCGCGTGCTCGCGGTGGCGAACAAGGTCGACGACGGCTCGATCGAGGCCGATGTCGCCGAGCTTTCGCGGCTCGGATTCGGCGTGCCGCTTCCCGTGAGCGCGAAGTCCGGGCGCGGCATGGCCAAGCTCCGCGCGGCCCTGCTCGATCGACTCGACGACGCCGGCGTCGCGCCGTGCGAGACCGGCATTGCCGGCGCGATCGCCGGCGCGGCGGCGACTTCCGATGCCGACGCGATCGCCGGCGCGGCGGCGATCTCCGATGCCGGCGCGATCGTGGGCGCCACCGCGACGCCGGATCTCAAGGTCGCCATCGTCGGCCGGCGGAACGCCGGCAAGAGCAGCCTCGTGAATGCGCTCGCGGGCGAGCCGCGCGTGATCGTGAGCGAGATCGCCGGCACCACCCGCGACTCGATCGACGTGCGCTTCGAGATCGACGGCCGCGCGCTCGTGGCGATCGACACCGCCGGCGTCCGCAAGCGCAAGAGCTGGGACGGCGACATCGAGTACTACGCGAACCTGCGCACGCAGGAGTCGATCCGCCGCGCCGACGTCTGCATCCTGCTGCTCGACGCCGTCGAGAAGGTCTCGCAGGTCGAGAAGAATCTCGCGATGACGCTCGTCGAGTCGTGGAAGCCGGTGGTGATCGCGATCAACAAGTGGGACCTCGTGGCGAAGACGCTCGAGCCCGACGACTTCATCTCGTACCTCGAGCAGGAGCTGCCGGGACTCTCGTTCGCGCCGATCGTCTGCGTGAGCGCGGCGAAGGGTGCGGGGCTGCGCGATCTCGTGGCCATGTGCTTCAACCTGCACGAGCAGGCCGGGCATCGCGAGACGACCGGTCGCGTGAACGCGGCGATCGCCGAGATCCTTCGCGAGCGCGGCCCGAGCTCCTCGCTGGGCACCCGCGCGAAGGTGCTCTACGTGTCGCAGATCGACGTGCGCCCGCCGACGCTCGCCATCGTCGTGAACAAGCCGAAGCTCTTCGAAGGTCAGTACCGGCGCTACCTCGAGAATCGCCTGCGCGACGCGCTGCCCTACAGCGAGGTGCCGATCCGGCTCGTGATCAGCGAGCGCCGTCGCGACGAGTGGGGCGCCGCCGAGGCGCCGGCCGCTCGCGGCGCGGATGCGAAGCGGGGGGCGTCG
>VGXK01000064.1 GCA_016873355.1 Phycisphaerae bacterium
CGAGCTGAGCTACGTGATTCTCGATGTCGATCGCGCGGCGCCCGCGAACGAGGTGGAGCGCCGGCTCGCCGCGATCCCCGAGACGATCCGCATGCGACTGCTCGGGCCCCTTCCCACCGCCGGTTCCGCGGCGGCCTGAGCGTCGCCGAACGAACGCGGTCCGGAGTCTCCGACGTTGGAGCGGAAGCCGCTGCGAAGGTCGCCGGTACCATGGCGGCATGTTCCACTCCGCTGCACGAATCGGCTCGTTCCTGCTCGTTGCCGCCCCCTTCTCCGCCCTTGCGATCGCGTCGGCGGATTCGCCCAGGAGCAGCGCCGCACCCGCCCCGCCACCCGCGGCGAAGGCCGATCCCGTCACCGACATCTATCACGGGCAGCAGGTCGTCGACGAATACCGCTGGCTCGAAGCGCTCGAGAAGGATTCGAAGGAGGTCGCCGACTGGACGACCGCGCAGAACGACTACACGCGTGCGCGCCTCGACGCGCTCGCGTGCCGCTCGAAGGTCGAGGAGGCGCTTCGACCGCTCATGCAGATCGGCTCCATCTCGGCGCCTCGCATGGGCGGCAACTTCTACATCTACACGGAGCGAAGCGGCACGCAGAATCAGCCGGTGGTGAAGGTCCGCACCGGGTTCGACGGCGAGCCGCGCGTGCTGCTCGACCTGAATGCGCTCGACGCGAACGGCCTCACCTCGCTCGACTGGTGGACTCCTTCGCACGACGGCGAGCTGCTCGCCTTCGGCATCTCGAAATCGGGAAGCGAGATGAGCGAGCTGCACGTGCTCGACACGGCCACGGGCCGGTGGCTCGCCGACGAGATCTCGGGCAAGGTGTCCTTCTCGAGCTGGACGCCGGACGGCAAGGCGTTCCTCTACAGCGTGCTGCGAGATTCGAAGGATCCCTACAGCCGTGAATCGCGCTACCACGAAATCGGCACCAGCCCGCGATTCGATCCCGTTCTTCTGAAGCAGACGAATCCGAGCGAGATTCCCTTCGCGGCGCTCTCGCACGACGGCCGCTGGCTCTTCACGGGCCTCTTCAAGGGCTGGCAGGCGAACGACCTCTCGGTGCAGCGCTTCGCCGACTGGAAGCGGACGGGCGCGCTCGATCCCACGGTGATCGCCAAGGGACTCGACGCCCGCACCCAGCCGTCGGCCTCGCTCGGCGACACGCTCTGGGCGACCACCACGCTCGATTCGCCGAACGGCCGCCTGGTGCGCATCGATCTGAACTCGCCCGGCGATCCGTCGAAGTGGACCACGGTCGTGCCCGAGCGCAAGGACGCGGTGCTGCAGAGCGCGCAACTGGCTCGCTCGCTGCTTGCGCTCGAGTACGAGAAGGACGCGTGCTCGCAGATCACGCGGGTGGCGCTCGACGGCGCCTCGCTCGGCGACGTGCCGCTGCCGGGCATCGGCACCGCGTCGCTCAGCACGGACGAGGAGCGCACCGAGGCGTTCCTCACCTTCACGAGCTTCACGGAGCCGCGCAGCATCTATCGCTTCGATCTCGCGACGACGGAAGTGCCGCCGCCGAGCGAAGTCACCCACAGGACGATGCCGGTCGCGTCGAACACGAAGGCGCCGCCGACGCTCACGCTCTGGGCGCGCCCGGAAGTTCCCGTCGATCCGTCCAAGTACGAGGTGAAGCAGGTCCGCGCCACGAGCCGCGACGGCACGGAAGTGCCCATGTTCGTCGTGACGAAGAAGGGCGCCGTCGCCAACGGCGACAACGCGTGCCTGCTCACGGCGTACGGCGGATTCAACGTGTCGCTCACGCCCTACTTCAACCCCACGCTCATTCCGTGGCTCGACGCGGGCGGCATCTGGGTGCAGGCGAATCTGCGCGGCGGCGGCGAGTACGGCGAGCAGTGGCATCGCGACGGAATGCTCGGCAAGAAGCAGAACGTCTTCGACGACTTCTACGCCTGCGCCGAGTGGCTCATTTCGAACAAGTGGACGAACGCGGGCAAGCTCGCGATCGAGGGTGGTTCGAACGGCGGGCTTCTCACCGGCACCGCCGTCACGCAGCGGCCCGAGCTCTTCGCCGCGGCGATCGTGGGCGTGCCGCTGCTCGACATGCTGCGCTACGACAAGTTCCTGCTCGCCAAGTACTGGGTGCCGGAATACGGCAGCGCCGAGAACGCCGAGGCATACGGCTGGCTCCGGGCGTATTCGCCCTACCACCACGTGAGCAAGGGAACCAAGTACCCGGCCGTCTTCCTCAATGCCGGCGCGTGCATCCGCTGCACGCGCGGAAGATGGCGGCCAGGATGCAGGCGCTCGCGGCGAACGATCCCGAGAAGAAGCCCATCTTCCTCTGGATCGATCGCGATGCGGGACACGGCCAGGGCAAGCCGCTCTCACTGCGCATCCGCGACGAAGCGGATCAGTGGACCTTCGTCATGTGGCAGACCGGGCTCTGCAACTGAGCGGTTTGGAGCGGCGCACGCCGAAGCGTGACGGATCATGATTCTGCGCAGGCACCGAGACGAACTAGAGCGGTGACGACCTGGTGGCCCTTCGCCGCGAAGCCGGACCTCGACGAGGCGGCCTCGCGGCCGCGACTGCTCGCGGGAGTCTCAGCGATCTGACTTCACTTCGGCTTTGGCGCCGCGTCGGCCGGCGGCGCGTCGGACGCAGCGTCGCCTCCGCTCGAGTCGCTCGCGCCCGAATCGCCGCCGGTCGAATCGTCCGCACCGGAGCCGCGCGGCGCCGACGCGCCGCTGCCTGCCGCTCCGCCCTGCTTTCGATCGACATGCTCGAAGTCGAGACTGCCGCCGCGCACGCGACCCCGGAACTCGATGTCGTCGGCGGTTCCGTCGGCGCCGTCGCCGCCGGAACTCCAGAGCTCGAAGCCCTCGGGATCGTCGGTCCGCTCGTAGTGGAACTGCTTTCCCCAGCCGTCGACGAACACGGCCTTGTCCAAGTCGAGTTCGTTGAGCGACTCCGGGACCTTCTTGTGCTGTGCATAGAAGGCGATCAGCATGAAGCCGATCATGAACGCATGGATTGCGGTCACGCCTTCGGATCCGAGCGAACCCCTGAACGTGGTGGTGACCCACAGCGTCATCGCCGACGCCGACACCACGCCGATCATGACGAGCAGCACCGGGAACGCGAAGGGCATGCAGCAGCAGAGGCCGGCGAGATTCGAGGCAAACCCCGCGACGGCCCAGCCGCGCGGACGCTTGAAGAGCCCGATCACCGAGAGCAGCAGTCCGATCGGCGCGAGCACGCCTCCCATCGCGCAGAGGCTCACGATCCCGATGACGAATCCCGCAATTCCCCAGCCGTTCACTCCGACGGCGGGCGCTGGCGGCGGATCGGCTTCGTACGAGGGGAGATTCCCCCAGGGAGCGGTCTCGGCCATGGGCGGGATGGTACTCGGCGTTGGGCGCTCGCGGGCAGCGACGCGGGCGCCAGCAGCGGCGCGATGAGAGGCGCGAATGCCGCGTCGGCGGCGGGTGCGGGTCGACTTCCGTCGCCCCGTCAGCGCTTCGCGACGATCTGGAGTTTCGCGTAGGCGATCACGAGGGTCTTCATGCCCGCGTTGTCGAAGACGACGCGCACGCTCGGCGAGCCCGCCCGCGGAATGAGCTCCTTCACCACGCCCATGCCGAAGATGGGATGGCGCACGAGCGTGCCCACCGAGAGCCCGGCAAGCGACGGCGCGCCTCGTACTCCGCCCCGCGACGCGCCGCCTCGATCGGCGCCGGGTGAACCTCCGCCGGCGCCCGATCTCGCTGCCGTCCCGCCGTGCCAGTCCTCGCTGCGATCGACGCGGAAGACTCGTTCGCCGTCGCCGCCGCCGCGGCGCCCCCCACGCGCGGCGCCGAAGTCGCCCGCGCCCCGATCGAAGGCTTCGTCGCCCGGGAACGAACCGATCGCGTCGCCCGCAAGATCGATGCGCTCCGCGTGCTCGACGGGAATCTCGCGGAGGAATCGGCTCTCGATGCACGACTGCCGCACGCCGTGCACGAGCCGCGTGGCGGTGTGCGCAAGAATGAGCGTGCGCTCGGCGCGGGTCATGCCGACGAAGCAGAGTCGGCGCTCCTCCTCCGCCTCGTCGGGATTCTCGATCGCGCGAGCGTGGGGAAGCGTGCCCTCCTCGAGTCCCACGATCGCCACGAGCGGAAACTCGAGTCCTTTCGCCGCGTGAAGCGTCATGAGCGTCACCGCGCCGCGCTCGGGATCGATCGCGTCGGCGTCGGCCACGAGGGCGACGCTCTCGAGCCACGCGCGAAGGGCGTCGAGCGCCGTTCGAGCCGGCGGCGGCGCCTGATCGCCGCGCGCGGCGGCGCCCGCGTCCGCCTCCGCGTCCGCCTCCGCCCGCGCGCGATCCGATGCGTCGAGCACGTCGCCGTCGGCGAAACGCTCCTGCACGAAATCGGTCGACGCGTTCTCGAGCTCCAGCAGGTTCGCCGATCGATCTTCGCCCTCCGCGTCCGCCTCCGTCTGCGCCGCGATCATGGCGCGAAGACCGCTCTCGTCGAGCACCGCCGCCACGAGATCGGGAAGCGCCGACGCCTCCGCCTTCGCCGCGAGTTCGCGCCAGCGGCGGAAGAGGCCGCCGAGCTCCGCGGCGCTCCTGGCCGCCCGCGCCGTCAGTCCCGCGCGGGACGGATCGTGCAGCAGTTCGGCGACGGGAACGCCGTGCTCGCGGGCCGCCGTCGACAGCTTCTCCACGCTCGTCTCGCCGAGTCCGCGCGACGGCACGTTCACGATGCGCCGCAGCGCCGCCGCATCCGCAGGATTCGAGACGAGCCGCAGGTACGCGAGCGCATCCTTGACTTCACGCCGCTCGAAGAACGCGGTGCCGCGCACCACCTGGTACGGAATCGACTCGCGCCGCAGCGCATCCTCGACCACGCGGCTCAGCGCGTTGATGCGGTAGAGCACCGCCATGCCGCGCCACGGAACGCCGGTGCGCTCGACTTCTCGAAGTCGCCGCACCACCTGCTCCGCTTCGTGGTGCTCGTCGAAGCAGCGCAGGATCGCGGGGCGCGCGCCGTCGCCGAGCGAGGTCGTGAGCTCCTTGTGTCGCCGGCGCTTGTTGTGGCGGATGAGCCCGTCGGCGGCCGCCACGATGTGCCGCGTCGAACGGAAGTTCTCGCCGAGCGGAACGACGACGGCCCCGGGAAACGCCTCCTCGAACTCGAGGATGTTCCGCAGGTCCGCGCCGCGCCAGCCGTAGATCGACTGATCGGGATCGCCGACCGCCATGATGTTGCCGTGCTCGGCGATCCGCCGCGCGATCACGAACTGGGCGTGGTTCGTGTCCTGGTATTCGTCGATGAGCAGGTAGCGGAAGCGCTCCACGAGCGAGCGCCGGATCGTCTCGTCGCGCTTCAGGAGCTTCGCGAGCACCATGAGCAGATCGTCGAAGTCGACCGCGTTCGACGCGGCGAGCTCGCGCTGATAGCCCTCGTAGAGCCGCGACACGGCGCGGGCGCGGAAGTCGCCCTGCGCCGCGGCGTCCTCCGGACCGAGCAGCGCGTTCTTCAGTCGACTCACCTCGGAGAGTGCGCCCGCCGGCGTCCACCGACCAGGAACGCCGGCATCGGCGATGGCGCGCTTCATCGCGTCGCGTTGATCGGCGGTGTCGTGGATCACGAACCCCGGTCGCAGTCCCGCCGCCTCCGCGTGATGCCGCAGGAGCGTCGCCGCGAACGTGTGGAACGTGCTCACGACGAGACCGCGCCGACCCGGCACGCCCGGCGGCACGAGCGCATCGACCCGCGCGCGCATTTCGCCGGCGGCCTTGTTCGTGAACGTGAGCGCGAGAATCTGCCACGCGGGAATGCCGAGCGAGACGAGATGCGCGATGCGCCGCGTGATCACGCGAGTCTTCCCGGAGCCCGGACCTGCAAGCACGAGCATCGCGCCGTCGACATGTTCGACGGCGCGACGCTGCGCATCGGTGAGCGAGTCGTGCGCCACGCGCATCGCGCGCGAGGGTAGCAGTCGCTCACGCGACAACCTGTCCACGAGCCGTTCCCGCCGCCGCCCCGGTGCTTCGCGCGATCGCACACCCGCAAGCAGCGGTATCGAAACGGTTTGCAAACAGGATGCTCAAATCACACCAGATTTCGTGGTTCTGGGTCTTGCGTCCACAATCCCTAGGGGTATCTTGGCCCCGCCAAGCCTCGGTGGTCGAAACAGTGGGCATGGGCACGCACGCGTGCGCATCCCGCCAGGGCCACGCGGCGCGGCATGGTGGGTTCTGGCGGTTCGGAACCAATTGTCCGGTGCTTGTTCGGGTGGCCTCGAAGGGCGCGCTTGGCCGTGAGTGCGCGCGGCGGTGGCGCGCCGCCCAGGGAGTCGAACGATGACCGTCCTCTGTGACACGCAGATTCGCGAACTCGTGGGAATCGAGCCCTTCGCCGAGAACGAGCGTCGTCCCGGCAGGGTGAGTTACGGCGTTTCGAGTTACGGCTACGACGTGCGCGTGGGCACTCGCTTCAAGATCTTCACGAACGCCACGAGCGGCGGCGTGGCGGTGGTCGATCCCAAGCGCTTCACGAACGATCTCTTCCTCACGATCGACACGGACGAGACCGGGCGCGACCACGTGATCATCCCGCCCAACTCGTTCGCGCTTGCCGAAACGATCGAGGTCTTCGACATCCCGCGCGACGTGCTCGCGATCTGCGTCGGCAAGAGCACCTACGCGCGATGCGGCATCATCGTCAACGTGACTCCGCTCGAGCCCGAGTGGCGCGGCCGCGTCACGATCGAGATCTCGAACACCACCCCGCTGCCGGCGAAGATCTACGCGAACGAGGGCATCGCGCAGATGATCTTCCTCAAGGCCGATCGAGTCTGCGCGATCAGCTACGCCGACAAGGGCGGCAAGTACCAGGACCAGGCGGGGTTGACGCTTCCGCGCGTCGACGGCATCGACCGTTCAGAGTGAGTCCGCATCATCTCGTGTCTCCCCGTGAACGGCTTCGCGGGGCGCTTTCGATTCGTTCTCCAGATTCACGGAAGAGACAGGCCATGAGAATCGCACGACGCTTCACCAAGGCCGGCACGGACGTCTACGGCACGGTCGAGTGGGCCACGCGGCAGAGCCGCATCACGAACGCGGACGGCTCCGTCGTCTTCGAGATGAACGACGCGCTGATTCCCGCATCGTGGAGCCAGCTCGCCACCGACATCGTGGTGAGCAAGTACTTCCGCAAGGCCGGGATTCCGCAGGTGGACGAGGCGGGAGCGCCGCGCCGCGCCGCCGACGGATCGCCCGTGCTCGGACCCGAGCGCTCCGTGCGCCAGGTGGTGCATCGGCTCGCCGGATGCTGGCGCTACTGGGGAGAAGCGCACGGCTACTTCAGTTCGCCGAAGGACGCGCAGGCCTTCTACGACGAGATCGCGTGGATGCTGCTGCACCAGGTGGCCGCGCCGAACAGCCCCCAGTGGTTCAACACGGGTCTCGCGTGGGCCTACGGACTCTCGGGTCCGGCGCAGGGCCACTGGATCGCGGACCCGGCGTCGGGCGCCGTGTCGCTCGCGCAGGACGCGTACACGCATCCGCAGCCGCATGCGTGCTTCATCCAGAGCGTTCGCGACGATCTCGTGAACGAGGGCGGCATCATGGACCTGTGGGTGCGCGAAGCGCGCCTCTTCAAGTACGGCTCCGGCACCGGCACGAACTTCAGCTCGCTGCGAGGCGAGAACGAGCCCCTCTCCGGGGGCGGCAAGAGCTCGGGGCTGATGAGCTTCCTCAAGATCGGCGACCGCGCGGCGGGCGCGATCAAGTCGGGCGGCACCACCCGACGCGCCGCCAAGATGGTCTGCCTGGACGTGGACCACCCCGACGTCGAGGCGTTCGTGAACTGGAAGGTGCGCGAGGAGCTGAAGGTGGCGGCGATGGTGGAGGGAATGCGGCACCTCTCGCCGGCGCAGCGCGACGCGGCGAAGCGCCTCGGCCTCGAGCTCGACTACGACTTCAACGGCGAGGCCTACTACACGGTCAGCGGGCAGAACTCGAACAACTCCGTGCGCGTGTCCGACGCATTCATGGAGGCGGTGGTGGCGGACGCCGACTGGACGCTCGTGCGCCGCCTCGACGGAGCGCCGCACAAGACGATGAAGGCCCGCGCGCTGTGGCAGCAGATCACGGAAGCGGCGTGGCGCTGCGCCGACCCGGGCGTGCAGTTCGACTCGACCGTGAACGAATGGCACACCTGCCCGGAAGGCGGCCGCATCAACGCGAGCAATCCGTGCAGCGAGTACATGTTCCTCGACAACACGGCGTGCAATCTCGCGTCGATCAACCTGCTCAGGTTCTACGACCCCGAGACCCGCCGCTTCGACGTCGAGGGATACGAGCACGCGATCAGCCTGTGGACGATCGTGCTCGAGATCAGCGTGTTGATGGCGAGCTTCCCCAGCCGCGAGATCGCGGAGCTCTCGTGGAAGTACCGCACGCTCGGCCTGGGCTACGCGAATCTCGGCGCCATGCTCATGCAGGCGGGCATTCCCTACGACTCGGACGAGGGCCGCGCGCTCTGCGGCGCGCTCACGGCGATCCTCACGGGTCGCTCGTACGCGGCGAGTGCGCTGCTCGCGGCGGAGCACGGGGCGTTCGCGGGCTACCTCGAGAATCGCGAGGCGATGCTCCGGGTGATCCGGAATCATCGCCGCGCCGCCCATGGCATCTCG
>VGXK01000065.1 GCA_016873355.1 Phycisphaerae bacterium
AGCGCGAATCCGGCGCCGCGAATGCGCGTGAGCACTTCGTCGGTGAGGGCGCGGCGCTCGTCGTCGGACGGCTCGGGCCGGCGAACGCTCATCGAAGTCCCAGCCAGCGGGCGAGGCGCGCAATCGGCAGATCGGGAACGGGGCCGCCGTTCCCCGTGATCGCGCGCGCGGCGGCGTACCCGCTTCGAACGGCGCCTTCCATGGTGGCGGGCCAACCGGTGCGACACCAATCGCCGGCGAGAAAGAGGTTGCGGCATCCCTCGCCCGTGCCCACGAGGTCGGGCGACGCCCCGGGTCGCAGGGCGTCCGACGCGGGATCGACCGCGAAGGTCGCGCGCTTCTCCTTCACGCTGCGGATCTCCACGGGCTCGGGAACGACCGCACCGTTCAGCGCCCACCGCACATGCTCCATCACGCGGCGCCCGATCTCGGTCTCGTCGAGATCCATCCACGCGTCCGCGGCGGAGATCACCGCGTGCACATGATGACGCCCCGAGGCATCGGCCCCCTTGTCGAAGAGCCAGTGCACGGCTCGTCCGGGCAGCACGAGACTCGGCGTCGACATCACCGCGCGATCGAAGAAGAGGTGGACGCCGAGAATGGGACTCGGTTGCAATTCGTCCAGGCGCTGCAGCCGGCGATCCGAGGCCTTGAGCGACTCGGAGCAGAGCTTCGAGAGTCGATCCCAGGGAACGGCCGACACGACCGCGCTCGCCGGGATCAGACCTTCGTCGGTCACGACGCCGCTCAGCCGATCGCGATCGAACGCAAGCGCCTTGGCGCTCACGCCGAGTCGCAGTGCACCTCCCGCGCGCGCGAGCGTCTCCTCCGCCGGGTCGTAAAGCTCCACCAGCGGCACGCGCGGCAGGCCGATGGCGCTCGCAAAGCTCGCGCCGAGGAATCCCTCCTGGAAGACCTGGATCGCGGCGCGCGCGTCCACGCGCTCGACCGGAAGATTGCATGCGCTCGTCACGATCGGCTGCCAGAACCGCTCGATCGCGCGCGGCGGCTGCGGCGCCTCCGCGGCGAGGAACTCGGCGAACGAGCGCCCGCGCCGCGCCTCGCGGCCCGCGAGTCCCATGCGCAGGAAGCGAAGCATGGCGCGATTCACGGCGCGGCGCTCCTCGCGGTCGAGCACGCGGAAGCGGCGGAAGGAAAGCGCCAGGTGCAGCGGCGCCGGCAGTCTCGCCGGCCTCAACTCGACCGGAGGTCCCGGCGGATTCGCCCACCAGGTCGAGTGCTGCCAGTCGATCGAGTCGAGCACGCCGAGGCGGTCGTAGAGGTCGAGCAGGTTCGTGCAGCAACCCATCACCACGTGCTGGCAGTTGTCGAGCGTGCGCCCCGAGCGCGGGTCGACGAAGCTCGTGGCGCGGCCGCCCAACTTGCGCTTCGATTCGATGAGCGTCACGCGCACGCCCGCTTCGGCGAGTCGAAGCGACGCGGCGATGCCCGCGAGTCCTCCGCCGACGACCGCGACGTGCTCGGCACGCGCTCGCGGCGCCGACGAGGGCGCCGCCACGGTCGAGCGCCGCGTCATGCGCCGCCCGACGACGCCGCCTTGAAGCGGGCCCGGAACGCGATCCACGCCTTTCGCGCGGCGCTCAGCCGGATGCGTCGCTTGCGCACCACGCGCTCGGGATCGGCCAGGATCTTCTCGAGCAGGCCGCGGTAGATCGTGGTCATGGCCCAGAGCGTCGGCTCGCAGCTTCGCGTGACCATCAGGTCGAGCGTGATCGAGCTCTGGTAGTGCCACCGGGCACGCTCGGCCTGCGCCCGGATGAACTCGGCGCAGCGATCGGCCGGCTCCCAGCGACGCAACATCTCGGGGGTGAGCTCCATGGCGCGGAAGTCGGATTGCGGCAGGTAGACGCGCCCTTCGTCGAAATCCTCGCGGAAGTCTCGCAGCACGTTCGTGAGCTGGAAGGCGATGCCGCGATCGATCGCAAGCTTCGGGGCTTCGGGATCGTGGAAGCCCCAGACGTGGATGCAGATCAGCCCCACGGTGCTCGCCACGCGGTAGCAGAACGTGCGCAGATCGAGCCACGATTCGAGCGACACGGCGCGGATGTCCTCGAGCTGGCCGTCGAGCATGTCGTGGAAGTCCTGCCGGCGGAGCGGCCAGCGCCGCACGACTTCCGTGAATCCCGCCCAGAGCGGCGAGTCGTCCACGGGCGCTCCCGCGAACGCCGCGTCGGTGGCGCCGCGGTAGAGATTGATGCGGCGGCAACGCTCCTCCGCGTCGGGTCCCGCCGCGTCGGCGATGTCGTCGGCCTGCCGCATCCATGCGTAGATGATGAACATCGCCCAGCGCTCGGGCTCGGGCGTGAGCCGCAGGCCGTAATAGAAGTTGCGGGCGCGCCGGCGGGTGATCTCCTCGCAGACTCCGGCGCTGCGCACGAGCACTTCCGACGGCGGGGCGACGACGGCGAGCGTGCTCACGCGGCGATGCTCCCTGCGCCCGGCGCAGTCGAGGCGCCGGAGGCGCGAATCGCCGCAACGGCGCCGGCGCCGCGCTCGCCGCCCTTCCGCGCACGGCGCGACATCCAGAGCGCCTTGAGCACGAGCCACGCCTTGCGCGCCTTCGCGAGCTTCGGCCGGACCAGGCAGGTCTCGTAGCCGATGCGCTCCACCTGCCCGAGCACGTGCCGCCCGCCCGCGCAGAAGAGCCAGAGGAGGGCTCGATGCCTCGCGTCCACGCGATCGAGCAGCGCCTCGCCCTCAAGCCACAGCGTCCAGGTGCGATCGACGCACTCGCGCAGCACGCCGCGGAACGATTCGAGGAACTGCCGATCGGGCGCGAATCCCTGTTGCGCGGTGCGCTCGAGTCGAGACTCGAAGTCGGAAACGCTCGCCGAGAGCTCGGCCGGCACGTAGATGCGGCGGCGCTCGAGCAGGTCGCGCCGCACGTCCTGCCAGTGGTTCGTCAGCTGAAGCGCCGTGCAGATGCGATCGCTCGGCTCGAATCGCGACGCATCGCGCGGCTCGCCCAGGATCATGAGCACGAGCCGTCCCACCGGGTCGGCGGAGAGCCTGCACGACTCGAGCAGTTCGTTCCAGCTCGGCCACCGCGAGCGCCGCTGGTCCCACTCGAACGCTCGGATCAGGTCGTCGAAGGGCTTCATCGGAAGGTCGCGACGCTCGATCGTCGGCCGAAGTGCCGTGAACACGGGGTGCCGCGGCCGACCGTCGAAGCACCGTTCGAGCTCGCTCCGCCACCACGAGAGAAGTTCGAGCGAGCGCTCCGGCGACCCCATCTCGTCGCCGAGATCGTCCGCCCAGCGGCAGAACCCGTAGAGCGCCGCGAAGTCGCCGCGCCGATCCTCGGGCACGAGCACGCTGAGCACGCTGAAGTTTTCGCCGCGGCGCCGAGCGAGTGCCGCACACCAGGCGCGGGCTTCGTCCACGCTCATCGAGTCGCAGCGATCGGGGCCGAAGCGGCTGAGTTCCTCTCGAATGGGAGTCACGCCGGTTCTCCGTCGGCGTCACTCTATCAGAGCGACGCACGGTCCGCCGAAGTCCCGCGCGGGGCGCCGCGCCGGCGCCGGCGCGGGAATCACGGTCAATGCTGCTTCCGCAGCTTTGCGGCGGGAATGCCGAGTTGCTCGCGGTACTTCACCACGGTCCGCCGCGCGATCGAGATCCCCTTCTCGCGCAGCGCCGCCGCGATCGACTCGTCCGAGAGCGGATGGCGTCGATCTTCCGCGTCCACGATCTCGCGCAAGCGCGTGCGAACCGCCTCGAAGCTGAGCGATCCGCCGCCCTCCGTCTCGAGCCCGCCGCCGAAGAAGCGCCGCAGCTCGACGAGGCCGCGCGGCGTCGACATCCACTTGCCCGCCACGGCGCGGCTGATCGTGGCCACGTGCACGCCGAGCTGATCGGCGATCTCGCCCATCGGCAGCGGACGAAGCAGCTCGGGGCCCTGGTCGAACCAGTCGCGCTGGCGCGCCACCACCGCCTGCGCCACGCGCAGGAGCATCGCCTGCCGCTGCTCCACCGCGTCGATGAGCCAGCCCGCGCCGCGCAGGCGCTCGCTCAAGTACTGGCGCGTGGACTTCTCGACCGCCCGGTCCTTCACCATGCGGCGATACTGCTCAGCCACGCGAAGCGAGGGCACGGTTCCGTCGGCGAGCGACGCCACGTACTCGTCGCGCTCCGCGTCGTACTCGACGACGAGGTCGGGAGTGATCGGCCGTTCGGTCACGTTCGAGAGTTCGGCGCCGGGATTGAGCGTGAGCCGGCGCAGGATCTCCTTCGCGGCGGCGATGCGCTCGCGGTCGATCTCGCTCTCCTGCTCGATGCGCGGGATTCGGTTCGCGAGCAGATCGGAGTAGTGCTTGTCGAGCAGGCGCTCCGCGTCGCGCCACGCCTGAAGATCGACGGGATCCGGAGGCTCGGGAACGCCCGCGAGCCGCGCCTGCACCTGGAGCAGCAGGCACTCGCGACGATCCCGCGCGAGGATTCCGGGAGGCTCGAGGAACGCCTGCGCCGCGGTGAGCGCCGCCGAAAGCTGCTCCACCGTGAACGGACCTCCGGGTGCGTCGTCGCTCTGCGCGGCGATCGTCGAGAGATCGGCGCCGAGCAGGCCGTCCTCCTCGACGTATTCGATGAGCCGGCGTCCCACGAGCTGCATCGACTCGTCGACCTCCGCGAGCCGCCACTGCCGCTGCAGCGACTCGGCGAGGCTCTCGGCGCGATCGGGCGTGTTCGCCATCGCCTCGAGCTTGCGGTCGCCCGCGCCGTCGTCCCGCATGCGCACGCGCGGAGCTCGATCGTCGTCCGAATCACCGTAGTTGCGCTCGAACTCGCGCGCGAGCTCGAAGTTCTCGCCGTCCTCGCTCACGCGAAGCGGCTTCTCGGAGGCGTCGGGCGAAGAACCCTCCCCATCGCGTCGCGACTCGGCGCCGCTCGCGCCGTCCGCGCCCGTCGCCGTCTCCTCCTCGTCGGCGGCGCCGCCCGCGTCGGCGCTTCCCGGCTCGTCGAGTTCGAGCGTCGGATTGCGCTCGAGCTCCTGCTCGAGCCGCTCGCGCAGCTCCTGCGCCGGCAACTGGAGGATCTCCATGGCCTGGATCATGCGCGGCGCGAGCTTCATCTGCTGCGAGAGCCGCGCGTGCTGTGAGGTCTCGAAACGCATGGCTCACTCGAGGTCCCGGCGCCCGGCGATCGCGTCGGCGAGCACCGCGCGGGACGCGAATTCGATCTGGGAGCCGCTCGGCAGGCCGCGCGCGAGCCGCGTCACGCGCACGCCCGCTTCGCGCAGGCGCTCGGCCACGACGAGCCCGGTCGTGTCCCCTTCGAGATCCGGGTTCATGCCGAGGATCACTTCGGCCACGCGCTCGCCGCGCGAGTTCCGCCGGGGGTCCTTCACGCGCCGGATGAGGTCGTCGAGCGTGAGACTCTCGGGACCCACGCCGTCGAGCGGATCGATGCGTCCCATGAGGATGTGATAGACGCCCCGGAACATGCCCGTCTGCTCGAGGCTCACGAGATCTCGCGGCTGCTCGACGACGAGCACGAGCGACGCGTCGCGACGGGGATCGGCGCAGACGCGGCACGGATCCTCGTCCGTGAGATTCCAGCAGACGGAGCAGTGCCGCACGCGATCCTTCACGCGCGTGATCGCGTCGGCGAGCCGCAGCGCCTCGCTCCGCTCGGCCTTGAGCACCCAGAACGCAAGCCGCTCGGCGGTGCGGCGACCGATTCCCGGAAGTCGCGCGAGCTCGGCGATGAGCTCCTGCACGGACTCGGGATAGCTCGAATCGGCGTTCGTTCCGCTCACGAACGCAGTGTAGGGCCTTCGACGCGCCGATCCGCGAGCGCTTCGCGAATCGCGCTAGCGCCGGGGATTGCGACCGCGCGGGCTCGATTCGCCTCGCTGCGCCGGGCGCGAAAGCATCCGCGGCTGCGCCGTGGCCGCTTCGGACATCTGGGGAAGCTGGCTCGGCGTGCCATCCTCCATGGACGGATCCCAGCGAGCGAAGACGAGACGACCCGCCTGCGTCTGAAGCGTGTTCGTCACCGTCACCGCGAGCGCCTGTCCGATGCGCGATGCGCCGTCCTCGACGACGACCATCGTGCCGTCGGGCAGATAGCCGACGCCCTGTCCGGGATTCTCGCCCGCGCGCGAGATCGAGATCGTGAGCCGATCGCCCGGAACCGCCACGGGGCGCGCGGCGCCCGCGAGTCGATGGAGGTTCAGCACGGTCACGCCCTGGATGTCGCCGACCTTCTGGAGATTCGTGTCGCACGTGAGCACGCGCATGTCCTCCTTGCGCGCCACTTCGAGCAGCATGCGGTCGACGGGCACGCCCTCGGCGGCGATCTCCTCGATCGCCACGTCCCCCTCCGGCATCCGCTGGAGTTCGCTCACGAGGTCGAGCGCGCGGCGACCGCGCTCCCGCTTCGCGCGATCGCCGCTGTCGGCGAGCATCTGGAGCTCGTCGATCACGAAGCGCGGAATGATGAGCGGCGCATCGACGAATCCGCTCGCCACGAGGTCGCGAAGTCGGCCGTCGACGAGTGCGCTCGAGTCGACGAGCATCGGCCGCAGCCCGCGATGCTGCCGCGAGAACTGCACGTAGGGGATGACGAGGCGGAAGTCGTCCTTCGTGTTGAGCACGACGGCCACGGTGATGTAGCAGATGATGAATCCGACCACGACCTTGGCCAGATTCATGTAGAGGCGCATCTGCTCGTTCTCCTTGAGCTCCCAGGCGCTCATCACCATGTCGATGAGCGAGCCGAATCCGGCCGCCGCCACGAGTCCGACGGCGATGCCGATGTAGACGCCGACGGCGCTCGCCAGGCGCTTGTTCGGCGTCATCGCGTCGGCCACGATCACGACGATGCCGGCGACGGCGCTGGCGATCGCGAATCCGACCGCCGTCCAGAAATAGTCGGTCGGGTTGCGGTTGCTCGAGACGATCAGCATCGTCACGGTGACGAGCGTCACCATGAACACGATGCGCACCGCGAGCATGAAGTGGCGGCCGGCTCGCTGCGAGCTTCCCTCGAAGCGCACGGCACGCCGCGCCGCCGGCGCCGCGTCGACCGACGCCGGCGCACCGCCGGACGCGGTGTGCTCGCGCGACGCGAACTCGGCGGAGCCCGTTCCCTCGGATCGCGATTGCGACTCAGGCCCCTCCGAGCGCGATCGATCGACGTTCATGCCGCGAGTCTACGCCGTGCGATGCGGCGCTTCGCGTCGGCGGCGGCACGTCTGCTAGGATCCGACCGCCGACGACGCCGGAGGACGGTCGGGTCCGTTGGACGGTCGTCCCGGGAACCAGGTCAGGGCCTGACGGCAGCAGCCTTCAACGGCGGCAACCGAGCCCTCGGCAACCTGGCCGTCCTCCGCGTCGTCGGATTCACGAGCCGTGCCGAGCCGACCCGCCAAGCCCAAGTCCGAGACGCCCGCGATGTGGGAGGACGCCGAAGCGTGCGCGCCCGAGGCGGCGCCCGCATCGGCGCCCGCGCCCGCATCGGCGCCTGCGTCGGCGCCCGCATCCGCAGCGGCCGCGCATCGAACCGCGGCGCCCGACTCGCAGAATGCGCCGCGCACGCTCGAATCCGCCCCGGAGCGTGGCTACACGGTGCTCGCGCGGCGCTATCGCAGCCGCGATTTCGACGAGATCGTCGGCCAGGAACCCGTCGCCCGCACGCTCCGCAACGCGATCGCCCAGAACCGCATCGCGCATGCGTACCTCTTCTGCGGCACGCGCGGCGTTGGCAAGACGAGCATGGCCCGCATCTTCGCGGCGGCCATGAACGTGCGCGACCAGGGCGAGGCCGAGGCGATCCGCGCCGCGATCCTGCGCGGGCAGGACATGGACGTGATCGAGATCGACGGCGCGAGCAATCGCGGCATCGACGACGCGCGGGACCTCATCGCCGCCGCCGGAATCGCCCCCGCGCGGAGTCCGCACAAGGTCTACATCATCGACGAAGTGCACATGCTCACCACGCCGGCGTTCAACGCGCTGCTCAAGACCATGGAAGAGCCGCCGCCGCACGTGAAGTTCATCCTCTGCACGACCGAACCGCACAAGGTGCCGGCCACCATCCAGAGCCGCTGCCAGCGCTTCGACTTCCGTACGATTCCGGCGACGCTCATCGCCGAGCATCTGCGGCGCATCCTGGCGCAGGAGAGGATCGACGCGGACGAGGAGGTGCTGCTGCTGATCGCGCGGCACGCGAATGGGTCGATGCGCGACGCGCTGTCGCTCGCCGATCGGCTGATCGCGGCGTCCGAGGGTCGACTCTCGCGCGCGGCGGCGGAGGAAGTGCTCGGGCTTCCGGACGAGGCGCGGGTCGCCGATCTCGTCGATTCGATCCGCGATCGCGACGGTCGCGGCGCGCTCGACCGCGCCGCGGCGCTGCTCGAGCAGGGCGTCTCGGTCGATCGGTCGCTCGAGCTGCTTGCGGATCGATTCCGCACGCTGCTCGTGGCGCGAGTCTGCGGCGGCGATTCGTCGATTCTCGAACTCGGCGCCGAAGGGCGCGCGAGGGCACGGGCGCAGTCCGAGGGCTTCGCCGCGGAGTCGCTCGTGCATCACATCGCCGTCTGCGACGCAGCGGCGCGGCACGCGCGCATGGCCTC
>VGXK01000066.1 GCA_016873355.1 Phycisphaerae bacterium
GGCGTCTCGCAGAGTCGTCGCAGCAGGTCGTAGCGCATTGGGGCGATGGTAACCGGCGGCCGCCGCCGGCGACTCCGCTCCGGAGTCGGGGGCCCGGCACTCGGCGACGGATGCGTCATCGCTCTACGATGCGCCGATGCCGCGGATTTCGCCGCTCACGAAGCTCCACGAGTCGTTCGTGATCGCGGAGAACGAGCGTCGCGCGGGGTCGGTGGCGGGCGCCGCGCGTCGAACCGCCGACTCCGCGGCGGGCGCCGCGTCCGATCGAGCGCGGATCGAGGCGGTCGCGACCGCCTCGAATCGCGCGGACGTGGAGTGGATTCCGTTCGGCCCGGACGACGCGCCGGGCGACGGGCCCGTCTGCCGCATCGTGGCCGGCTACGGCACACCGGAGGCGGAATACGCCGCGATCCGGCGCTCCGCGGGCGTGCGCGACGCCGGCGAACGCGGCGTGCTGCGACTGCGCGGGCGCGACCGCGCGGCGTTCCTCCAGCGCATGCTCACGCAGGATCTCGCGCCGCTTGCGAAGGCCGCGTGCGTCGAAAGCTTCTGGCTGAATCGAAAGGGGCGGATCGACGCGGACCTTCTGCTCGTCGAGACGGGCGCCGAGACGCTCGTCGATCTCGACGTGCACGCGGCGGTCCCCACCCGGGAGTCGCTCGATCGCTTCCTCTTCGGCGAGGAGGCGGCGATCGAGCATGCGACGGAGTCGATCTCGCGCCTGTCGCTGCACGGTCCGCGGGCGGCGGAAGCGCTCGAAGGGGCCGGGCTCGCCGCGATCTCGAGGCTCTCGCCGGGAGGCGCGGCGGTCGATTCCGGCGGCGCCGCCGTTGCCGCCGAACGCTCCGGCGACGCGGCGATCGGCATCGTCGGCGCCCGGCGCGACCAGTGCGGCGTTCCGGGCTTCGAGCTCTTCGTGCCGATCGATCGAGTCGAGTCCCTCTGGAGCGAGCTCGTCGCGGCCGCGGCGCGACCGATCGGCTGGGACGCGTACAACATCGCGCGCATCGAGGGTGGAACGCCGCTCTTCCGCGTCGACTTCGGAACCGATTCGCTTCCGCACGAGACCGGCGTGCTCGACTCGCGGGTGAGCTTCCGCAAGGGCTGCTACCTGGGACAGGAGATCGTCGCCCGCATGCACTCGCTCGGCGCGCCGAAGCAGGTGGTCGTGCGATTCCGCGCCGCCGGCGCACGGCTTCCGGTCGCGGGCGCGCCGCTCTCGCGCCCGGGCGAGGAACTCGCGTCGCCGGTCGGCGTCGTCACGAGCAGCACGATCTCGCCGCTGCTCGGCGGCGCGGCGATCGGCTTCGCCACGGTGCGGAGCGCCGTGAGCGACGCGGGACGCCGGCTCGTGGTCCACGCCCAGGGCGAGCCCGTCGAGATCGAAGTGCTCGGACCTCCCGCCTCCTTCCTCTCCGCGGCCGGCGCATGACGATCGAGCCCGAGATGATCCTGCTCGTCGGAGGCGGAATCGTCACGCTCGGCGTGGCGATCTTCGTGATCCGGCTGATCGTGTCGGCGCGGCGCGAGCACGAGGAAGTGCTTCGCCGCGAGCGCGAGGAGCTGCGCCGCCTGGAACGCGGCGAGGCGACGCGGAGCGACGCGGCGAGCGGCGGCGACGCCGTCGCTCCGTCGCACGACCACGGCGCGAACCGCGACCCGTCGGCGCCTCCCGGGAGTTCTCCGCGATGAACGGCTGGACGCATCCGCGCGGCGTGCGCATCACGGAGGTCGGCCCGCGGGACGGCCTCCAGAACGAAGCGCGGCCGATCGCCACGGACGACAAGGTGCGCTTCGTCGATGCCCTCTCCGCCGCGGGCTGCGCGGAGATCGAGGTCTCGAGCTTCGTGAGCCCGAAGTGGGTTCCGCAGCTCGCGGACGCGGAGCAGGTCTTCGCGCGCATTTCGCGGCGCCCCGGCTGCGTCTACTCCGCGCTCGTGCCGAACCTGGAGGGGCTCGAGCGGGCGCTCGCCGCGCGAGTCGACAAGATCGCCGTCTTCACCGCCGCAAGCGAGACCTTCTCCCGGCGCAACACGAACGCCTCGATCGCCGAATCGCTCGATCGGATCCGTCCGGTCGTCGACGGCGCCCGCGCCGCCCGGCGGCCGATCCGCGCCTACGTGAGCTGCGTGGTGCGCTGCCCCTACGAAGGACCGGTCGACGGCCGCGCCGTGCGCCGAGTCGTCGACTCGCTGCGCGGAATGGCCGTCGACGAGATCGATCTCGGCGACACGATCGGCGCGGCGGTTCCCGACGACGTCGACCGCCTCTGCGACTCGCTCGACGGCGCGCTCGCACCGTCGGACTTCGTGCTGCACCTGCACGACACGCGCCGGACGGCGCTCGCCTGCGCCCTGCGCGCCCTCCAGCTCGGCGTCACCCGCTTCGATTCGAGCGCCGGCGGCCTCGGCGGCTGCCCCTTCGCGCCCGGCGCCCGCGGCAACCTCGCCACCGAGGACCTCTGCTACATGCTCTCGGGTTGCGGCATCGAGACGGGCGTGGACGCATCCGCGATCGGCGCCGCCGCCGCGAGCGTGAAGCGCACCCTCGGCGACTCGGCGAGCCGGTAGCCCCGCTGCGAGCGATTGATCCCGCGAAGCTCGACCGTTCCCGACTCGATTCGGACCGCGCACGGCTTCGCCGGGAACTCGAAGTGACCGGTGTTGATCACGAGTCGTCCGTCGACGCGCCAGGCGCCCGGACGATGGGAGTGACCGCAGACGATCACCTGGACCTGCGGCAGGAATCGTCGCGCGAAATCCGCCGCGAGCCTTGGATAGCGCCGCCAGTACGCGAGCACCTGCATCACCGCGACCGGGCGGAGGCAGAGCGACAGCGCGCCCGAGTGCCTGAGCGCGAGCCTCGGGTCGGCCCATTCGCACGCGGCCGCGGCCCGCGCGGCGGCCAGGTGACCCTCGAGCGAGTCGCGCTTCGCGGGCGGCATCGACGCAAGCGTGCGCTCGACGGCGCGGCGAGCCTCCGCCGCCCATGGCGCCCACGGCGCCACGCACGGATCGAAGACGTCGCCGTGGGTGACGAGCACGCGCCCCGCGTCGAGCAGCAGATGCTTGCGGTCGGAGATCCCCAGGTCGTGATTGCCTTCGAGGCAGTCGATCGCCACGCCGCGACGGCCGCACTCCGCGTGCAGCAGATCGAGCTCCTCGCGTGCGTTCGCCTGCGCTCCCGGCAGGTGCAGCTCGGCGGAGTCGCCGTTCAGCACGAGGCGATCGATGCCGTCGAGCAGGGGCGCAAGCGCCGCGGCGTGGCATGGTCCCTTGCCCAGGTGCAGATCCGAGAGGATGAGCGTGACGCCTCGTTCGCTCATGCGGACTCCGCACCCTCGTGCGCGGCGCCGAAGAGCATCGAGAGTTCCTCCGCCGTGAGCGCAAGCGCAGGCGACGACGGGCCGGCCGGCTGCGGCGCGGTGCGTGACGAGGGCGACTGCGGCGCCGGACAACCCGTCGCTCGGGTGCGGCTCGCGGACTCCGCGCCGAGCGCCTCCCGGATCTCGACCCACGGCGCGTTGCGGCGGATCGCTTCGAGCAGCGCCGGATCACCGCCGCCGCGGCACTCGATCGAAAGCCGTGGCGCCGGCGCTCCGAGTCGGCGCGCCCGCTCGCCCTCGAGCACGAGCGCGAAGACGACCATCGGATCGTCGCTCTGCCAGACCTGTTCGGACGCGCCGGTGGCCGGCGCTTCGCGCACCACGCGGTACCGCGCCGCGCCCGGATCGAGCTCGCGTGCGGGGCCGGAAGTCACGATCGCTCCCGCCACGCGCCGTCGCGGCGCTCGCCCACGATCGTTCCTCGAAGAAGCAGCGGCTCCGCGGAATCGAGGCGCACCTGCACGATGCGTCCCGGCGAGATCGCGTCGATCGCCGCCATCGACGCCGTCGCGGGACCTGCCGACGGCCGCGCCGCAACCTCGACCGACACTCCCGCCGACACGATCAGATCGCCCGCCGTGCGACCCGTGATGCGCAGCGCGGCCGCCGGCGCGGTTCCGCGTCGTCGCACGGTCGCCGCGCTCCCGCGCAGGCCCGAGCCGGCGCCCGCGCCGGCGCCCGCGCCGATCACGGCGAGCCGCAACCCGCCGCCGTCCATCTCGAATTCCGCGCCGACCCGCTCGCCCTCCTCCGGCGCCGACTCGTCCTCCACGCGCTCGACGAGCACGTCGACCGTGCGTCCCACCCATGATTCGTGCACGCGCCGACTCGTTCGCGCCTGCTCCGCGAGCATGCGGTTGTTGCGGAGCTTCTTCGTTTCGATCGGCACGTCGTCCTCGAAGCGCTCGATCGCGACCGTGCCCGGGCGCGGCGAATACTTGAAGATGAAGTTGTTCTTGAACGGCACCGTGCGGATCAATTCGAGCGACGCCTCGAAGTCCTCCTCCGTCTCGGTCGGGAAGCCCACGATGAAGTCGCCGGCGAGCGTGGCGTTCGGCACGCGGTCGAAGAGCCGCTCCGTGAACGCGCGATACTGCTCCACCGTGTAGCCGCGGTTCATGAGCCTGAGAATGCGATCCGATCCCGACTGCACCGGCGCGTGCACGTACGGGCAGAGCCGCGGGCGCGACGCGAGCGCCTCGAACACGTCGTCGCCGAAATCGCGCGGATAGCTCGTCACGAAGCGAAGTCGCAACAGCCCCGGCACCTCGTCGTGGATGCGTTCGAGCAGCCTCGCGAAGGTGGTCGTCTCCGGTCCCGCCGGCGAACCGGAGCGGAACGCCGAGAGCCCCGGACCGATCTGCGGCGCCTCGCGCCCCGCGTCGTCGAACGAGACGCCGTGCGTGTAGCGGTAGTGGTTCACCGTCTGCCCGAGCAGCGTGATCTCGATCGCGCCCGCGTCGACGAGGCGCCGACACTCCTCCACGATGTGATCGGGCGGCCGATGCACTTCCGCGCCGCGCGTGCGCGGCACCACGCAATAGGTGCAGAACTTGTTGCATCCTCGCGTGATCCGCACGTAGGCGGACCACGCCTGCCCCTCGCGGGCGTCGGGATCGAAGGCGCGCCCGAGATCGAGCATCTCGAGCCGATCCTCCGCCGCCGCGAGCACCGCGCTGCGCCGACTCCGATCGCCCGCAAGCGCCACGCGCTCCTCCCGCGACTCGAACCCGCAGCGAAGCGCGTTGTCGATCAGGAGCGGCAGCCGATCGAGCTCTCCCGGCCCGCACATGAGATCCACCTGGGGGTAGCGGCGCAGCAGATCCGGACCGTCGCGCTCGGCCATGCAGCCGAGCACGCCGAGCACGACCGGCTCCCCGCGCTTCTTGCGTTGGCCGATCCATCCGAGGCGGCTGTACGCCTTGCTCTCCGCGTGCTCGCGCACCGAGCAGGTGTTGAAGAGCACCACTTCCGCGCTGCGCCACTCGTCGACGAAGCGATGGCCCAGCGAGCGGAGCTGCGACCGCACGAGCTCGCTGTCGAGCTCGTTCATCTGGCAGCCGAAGGTCTCGAGGTAGACGGTCGCCATCGCGAGGATCCGGCCCGTCGGGCGGCGGAAGCGGAGAGTGTAGGGCGTGCTCCGAAGCGCCACCTCAATTCTGCGCCCGGACGCAATCGGCGGTCGATGATGCACTCGTGCTTCGACCGGGTCATCTCGTCATGCTCATCGCCGCGTGCCTGCTCGTTCTGGGCGTGGTGATGGTCCATTCCGCGTCCATGGATCTCTCGGGAGAGACCACGCTCTCGGGCGTGCTCTTGAGTCGACCCGCCGCGCTCGCGGTGGCCGCGTTCGCGTGCATGCTCGTCGGCGCGTGCGTGCCCGTCGAGCGCCTCGGCGGCGGCCGGGGATGGAGTCGTCCCGCGCTCTGGATCCTGCTGGCCGCCGCGGCCCTCGTGCTCGCGGTCTACATTCCGGGCGTCGGGCGCGAGGCGAACGGCGCGCGGCGCTGGATCCAGGTCGGCCCGCTCGGATTCCAGCCGAGCGAGATCGCCAAGTGGGGCCTGCCGATCGTGATCGCCGCCTACGCGGTGGCGAACGCGGCGAGAATCCGCGAGTTCCTGCGCGGCTTCGCGGCCCCGCTCTCGATCGTCGCCGTGCTCTGCGCGGTGATCGCGGTGAGCGATCTCGGCACCGCGGTGCTCATCATGCTCGTGGCGCTCGCCATGCTCATCGCGTGCGGCGCGAGGCTCACCTGGCCGCTCGTGGCGGCGCCGCTCATCGGCGCCGGCATCGCGCTCATGGTGGCGGTGAGTCCGTATCGTCGCAACCGGATCCTCGCGTACCTCGATCCGTTCCAGGATCAGGCGGGAATCGGCTACCACATCATCCAGTCGATGGCGGCGCTGAACGGCGGCGGCCTCGCAGGGCGCGGGCTCGGCAACAGCGTGCAGAAGTTCGGCTACCTGCCGGAGTCGAACACCGACTTCATCTTCGCGATCATCGGCGAGGAGCTCGGCGTGATCGGCGCCGCGATGGTGGTGCTGCTCTACCTGGGGCTCGCAATCGCCGGATTCTCGGTGATTCGCCGATCGATTCGAGCGTGTCCCGACGCGGTCTTCTCGAGGCAGCTCGCGCTCGGCATCCTCATGACGGTGCTGCTGCAGGCGGCGATCAATCTCTCGGTCGTCACGGGATTGGCGCCGACGAAGGGAATCGCGCTGCCGCTCGTATCGCACGGCGGTACGGGCTGGCTGCTCACCGCGCTCTCGCTCGGGTTCCTGGTGAGCATCGACCGCGCGAGCGACCGCGCCGAGGCGAAGCGAGCCTTGCGCACCGACGACTCGCCCGCGCTCGACTCGCCCTCGCTCGACTCGCCGGGCGGCGTGGCGCCCGTCGCCTGAGCGGACGCACGCCATGCCCGTTCGGGAGACGGCGCCTCGCACGATCGCCTTCGCCGGGGGAGGTTCGGGCGGACATCTCTCGCCGGGACTCGCGATCGCCGAAGCCTTCGAGTCCGCCCGGATCCCGCTTCGCGCCAAGTTCCTCTGCTCGCAGCGCCCGATCGACGCCGAGATCCTCGGCGCGGCGGGCGTCGACTTCGCCCCGATTCCGGCGCGACCGGGGCGATCGCTCCGCGCCCTGTGGGCGTTCCCCGGCGCCGTGAGAGCGGGCGGCAGGCTGCTTCGCGAGTGCGACGCCGCAGTGCTCGTGTCGCTGGGCGGATTCATCTCGCTGCCGGTGGCGCTCGCGGCGAGGCGGGCCCGCATTCCGATCCTGCTCGTCAACCTCGACGCAGTCGCGGGCCGCGCGAATCGATTCGTCGCCCGCGTCGCCACCCGCGTGCTGTCGGCGGTGCCCACGCGCCACCTCGCCGTCGCCGACTCGGACATCGTCGGCATGCCGATCCGCCGTGCCGCTCGCGCCGATCGTCCGCCTCCCGACTGCCGCGCTCGCCTGGGACTCGATCCGCAACGGCGCACGCTGCTCGTGACCGGCGCTTCGCAGGGCTCGAGCTCGCTCAACGAAGCGGTTCCGTCCATCCTTTCCCGCGCCGCGAGCCGGGAGCTGCGCAGGGACTGGCAGGTGCTGCACCTTGCGGGCTCGCTCAACGAGCCGCGGCTTGGCGAACTGATGGAGCGGTACCGGACCGCCGGCATTCCCGCGCTCGTCGTTCCGTTCCTGCACCAGATGGGAGCGGCCTGGGGCGCGGCCACGCTCGCGGTCACTCGCGGCGGCGCAAGTTCCGTGGCGGAAGCCGCGGCCAACTGCGTGCCGTCGATCGTCGTTCCGTTTCCGCATCACCGAGATCGTCATCAGCGCCTCAATGCGGCGCCGTTCGTTTCGCTCGGCGCGTTCCGGCTGGCGGCGGATCCGTCGCACGAGACGGGCGAGGACGCCCCGCTCGCGGAGGTGCTGATTGCCGCGCTCGGCGACTCGTCGTTCCTCGAATCGGCGGCGGCAAGGCTGCGTTCGACCGGCCGGACCGATCCCGGGGCGCGCGTCGTTCGCGAGGTCGAGTCGCTCATCTCCCGGCGCGACGGGCGGTAACTTCGCGCGATGCAAGCACGGGTTTTTCCGACAGATGCGGGCGCCGACGACGAGCTTGGCTCGCTGGCCGCGTTCTTTGAGCGATCGGCGGCTTCCCTGCAGCCGGGAATTGGGCTACCTTTCTTCCGACCGGCGATCGCACGCAGCAGATCGCGATTCTCGTCCGATATGGCACCGACTTCCACGTCGTCTCGTCGATGATGCGGGAGCGTTGCTTCACGAGCGAATGAACGCTCGAATAGGAGTCGCGTCGTCGGTCGGGAGCTCGATGCCTGACGACGCGATGCGGTGCATGAGCACCGGCGTCCGCCGCTTCAAAGGAACCCTCCATGACGATGATCAGCCCACCGACGATCCTGGCCCTCTCGCTTCTCACGAATCCGGTCCAGGGTCCGTCGGAGCCGGCGCTTCCCGAGGTGCTGAAAAGCTGGTCGCTTCAGACCTTGACGATTCCGCAGGATCTCCCCGCCAACTTCGAGTTCGCCGTGGTGCTCGGCGAGCAAACGGTCTTCGTCTCGCTGCACAAGGTCACGCAGCGCTCGGACGACTTCAAGGTGCTCGTCGACGAGGGAACCGGTGATCTCGTCGAGGTCGCGGCGCCGGCGATTCGAACCTATCGCGGCTCGATCGCAGGCGATCCGGCGG
>VGXK01000067.1 GCA_016873355.1 Phycisphaerae bacterium
CGGCGGCATCGCGGCCGAGTCGATCGACGCCGCGAAGGCCGAGTCGGAGCTTGCCGCCGCCAGTGCGAAGAGCGTCGAGGGAGCCGAGTCCGTGCGCGAGCGTCAGGCGATCGAGCGGGCGAGGAAGCTCGCATTCACGAAGGTCGCCCTCGCTCGTCGATAGCCCTTTCCACGGTGTCTCGGCAAGGCGCGACCATCGAAGAGGCAGAGATCGAAGAATCCGAGCCGAGTCCCGGCGCCGCCGCGGCGGGCGATCCCGGACCGCTGCCGTGCGCATCGGTGCCGTTGGCGCAGCGGGTCGAAGCCGTGCTGCTCTGTTCCGATCGGCCGCTCTCCGACGCGAAGATCGCCGAGCTCCTGGGACTCTGTCGTCGGGAGTCCCGAGACGGCGATGCGGGGGACCACACCGCGGAGCGTCGCCATGCCGCAGCCGCGATTCACGGTGCGATCTCCGCGCTCAACAAGAGCTACGAGTCGACGGGGCGCGGCTTCCGCATCGAGGCAGTCGCGGGCGGTCGGCAGATCCTGACGCTGCCCGAACTCGGGCCCGTCGTTGCGCGGATGAAGGCGTCCAGGAGCGAGGGGCGACTCACTCCCGCGGCGCTCGAGACGCTTGCGATCATCGCGTACCGGCAGCCGATTCTTCGCGCGGACATCGAGAGCATTCGAGGAGTCGCCTGCGGAGAGGTGCTGCGGACCCTCATCGAGCGTCGACTCGTCAAGATCGTCGGTCGTTCGGAACTGCTCGGACGGCCGATGCTCTACGGCACCACGAAGCAGTTCCTCAGGGCCTTCGGCCTCGCGCGGCTCGAAGATCTGCCCGGGCCGGGCGACCCGAAGGGTCCATAGCGGGACCGTTCCTTCGCGTTCGCCGCGGACGCTTGGCGCGGAGATTCCAGCAGGTGCAGCTCAAAACGGCAGCGGGCCGGCTCGTTCGAGCCGGCCCGCTGAACATTCGGAGGTTGCAGAAGGGTGCCGATCAGGCTCGGCGACGACGGCCGACGACGGCCGCAAGGCCGAGCAGCGCGAGGGCGCCGGGAGCCGGGACCGACTCGAGCACGAACACGCTCGTGAAGCTGGCCTGGTCACCCGCGGTCAGCGTGAACTGCAGGCGAACCGCGATCGAGCTGCCGAGCGGGCCCGCGTCCATGTCCGGGATGGGCTGACCGAACGCGTCGCTGCCGATCGATGCGCTGTCGAACGGACCTGCGGACGCCGAGGCGTCATAGATCAGGCCCGCCTGGAACGCGGCGTCCATGTAGGCCGACCAGAGCGGCGTCTCATCGTCGATCGTGGCGAGCGTGCCGCCATCGGAGTCCGCCGTCATTCCGCCGGCAACGGAGCCACCGATCTTGCTCGGCAACGCGTTGGGCGTCGTGGTCAGGATCACCCACACGTCGTAGGTCTGGGTGCTGTCGCTGTTGTTCGTGAAGGTGAAGTTGCCGCTGATGAGCGTGTAGAACGCGACCGTGGAGTCTGAGCCGAGGAAGTTCCAAGTCGCGTCGAACGAGCCCTCGGAAGCGCTGTCGACGTAGTTGTAGTAGCCACCGCCCGCGTCCGAGCCGGCGGGGAAGTAGTCGTAGTCGGTGCCATCGACGTCCATCGCGATGTGCACAGGCGGCGCACCCGCGACCGCTGCGCCCGTGAGCGCAAGGGCGGCGAGAAGTGAAGAAGTTGCGATGCGAGCGGAACCCATGTTTCCTCCGATTGCCTTTCTTGTGGCTGGGACTTTGTCCCTCGCCTGACCTCAAGTCTCTCTCTACCCTCGTGGCCGCCCATGCGGTTCCGAGCAGGTGTTCCCAGATTGATGCGCCCCGCTGCTGACGGGGCAAGGACTCCAGTTCAGATCAGTTCCGTCGACGCCGACCAAGCCCCACGACCCCGAGACCCAGCACGGCCAGAGCAGCCGGAGCGGGCACGATCGTGAAGATGCTGGTGAAGCTCGCCGAATCGCCAGGGGTCAGCGTGAATTCGAGTCGAATGGCGATCGAGATGGCGACGCCGCCAGCAGGACCAGCCTCGTTCGAGAATGCTTGCGGACCACCCGTTCCGGAAAGGAACGGACCGTTGGCTTCGAAGCTGAAGTCGGTCATGAGGTAGCGGACCTCATCCGTGCCGTCGACGATCGCCGTGTAGATCGAGTCGACGCCGAACGGGTCCGACGTGACCTCGGCACCATTGCCGTTGAGGTCCGTGACGGTGCCCGTGATCGATCCAGACATCGTCGTTGGACCAGCGATCGGAGCGACAAGCATCGTTCCGAAGATGGTGAAGGTCTGGACCGAGTTCGAAGTGTTCGTCACGACATAGTTGAAGATGACGGTCTCGGCGGAAGCAGCGGACGCCACTGCGATCGCTGCAACTGCACCGCCAAGCACGACACCGGCACGACCGAAAGTCATAGAACCCATCGTCCTTCCTCCGAAGCCTCGCATGGAGCCACACGAGCGCCTGCAAGGCTCAAGAAACCTTCACTCACTCCGTGGAAGGAGCACTCACCCCTCCCAACCTCTCGGGGCCAAAGATAGCAGCGATTCGGCACGCGCCAAGCGACCAAACGAGATGATTCCTTCGATACCGCACGCGCGACACGAGCTTTATCAGCCAAATCAAGCGGTCCGACTCGCGCACTTATGCGACCTCAAGTTCGGTAACAGCACTGCCGGCCGTGGCTGAGAACTCAAGGTGGGGCTTCATCGCGGCGTGAAGCGCCGATTTCATTCCTGCCGTCGAACCGGCGGTTCTGACGGCCTCCTTCAGCTCCTTGGCGTGTCCCATCGTCTTGCCGTACCAAGAGATGCGCTTTCTCATGCACTCGAGTGCCCATCTCTCATCGGCATGCTGATCGAGCAGTTCGAGGTGCCGCAGAATGACTCGGCATTTCTGGTTGAACGATGGCTCGGGCAGCAGCGATCCGGTCTTCAGCAGGGTCCACGCCCTTGAGAAGAGCCAGGGGGTCCTCAACGCTGCTCTCCCGATCATGACCCCAGCGCACCCGCTCGAGGCCAAGGCCTGGGCCACGGACTCGGGGGTGCTGAGGTCACCGTTGCCGATTACCGGAATTGATCGAACGGCGGAGGCGACCTCGGCGATCAGGTTCCAGTTCGCGGTTCCCGAGAAGAGCTGTTCGGTGAAGCGACCGTGGACCGTCACGGCTGCGATCCCTACGGCCTCGAGCTGCGACGCGAGTTCGGCCCCGACGAAGCACTCGCGACTCCAGCCAAGTCGAATCTTGGCGGTGACGGGGACTCGACCGCCCGAGTGACGCTCCACGGTTCGAACGATCCGCTCCGCGAGGCGAACGGTCGACGCCGGATCGCACAGAAGCAGTGAGCCGCCGTTCTTCTTCGCCACCTTGTCGACCGGGCAGCCCATGTTGATGTCGATCAACCTGGCGCCGTGATCGACGGCCCAGCATGCCGCCTCCGGAAGCGGGTCCTCCCAGTTCCCGTAGAGCTGCATGCCGCAGGGCTGATCGAACTCGTTCGTGGCCGCCAGGGCCACGCTCTTGGGGGTGCCCCGAAGGATCGCGCGGCAGTTCAGCAGGTCGGTGCTCGCCAGGCCGACCCCGCCGAGCTCGCGGCAGAGGATTCGAAACGCCAGATCGCAGTGCCCGGCGATCGGAGCGAGCAGCAGCGGCGTCTCGAGTGTCAGTGGTCCGATTCGAAGCATGGCCGCCTGCATTCTGCCCGGGTGCGTGGTCCGCGTCGACGGTCGATGTGGCGGCAATCGGCCGAATCTGCTTCGCCGCTTGCGAACCTGGGCCGAACCCCGGACGATGTCGAACCCTCGGCGCGTCGGCTCCGGTATGCCGAGCGGCATTCGCCCGACCCGCATCTTCAGAAGGACCACAGACGATGAACGATCGATCGCCCGCTGCACGCATTCGCATGACTCCCCGGTGCACGCTCCCGACCGCCGTCGGGTTGCTTGCGAGTGCCTGGCTTGCACTTGGCGGCGCCATGGCGGCGCCGTCGTCCGCTCCCGCAACCAACGCGGACCTGATTCCGCGCTCCGTGCTCTTCGGCAATCCGGAGCGATCGTCGCCGACGCTCTCGCCGGACGGGTCGATGGTCGCGTTCGTCGCGCCCTACGAGGGCGTGATGAACGTCTGGGTGGCGCCGATCGGGGTGAAGGCGCAGCCCGGTTCGAAGGGCCTGCTCTCGGTGGTCGACGCGAAGCCCGTCACGCGTTCTCAGGATCGCCCCATCATGCGCTATCAGTGGGCGCACAACGGCGAGCAGATCCTCTACATGAAGGATCGAGGGGGCAATGAGAACTTCCATGTCTACGCGGTCGACCTGGCCACGGGAAAGGACCGCAACCTGACTCCGGGCGATTCCGTTCGCGGCGGAATCGTCGACGCGGACAAGCAGCATCCCGACGAGGTGCTCGTCAGCACGAACGCGCGCGATCCGCAGGTCTTCGACGTGCACCGCGTGAACACGCGCACCGGCGAGCAGACCACGATCTTCACGAACGACGGCAACTGGATCTCGATGACGCCGGACGCGTCGTGGGTCATTCGCGCCCGCCAGCGAATGATGCCCGACGGCTCCACGCTGATCGAGGCTCGCGACGGCGCCGACTCCCCGTGGTTCACCTTCGCGACCGTTCCCTTCGAGGACGCTCAGAGCACCGGAATCATGGGCTACTCCAAGGACGGCAAGACCGCGTACATGATGGACGCTCGCGGCCGAGATACCGCCGGACTGTTCAAGGTCGTGCCTGCGGCCGGCGGCGGCAAGCCCGAGCTCATCTTCTCGAACGCGAAGGCCGACGTGAGCGACGCCTTGATCAATCCGGACTCGCGCGAGATCGAAGCCGTCTCGTCGGAGTACCTGCACCGCGAGTGGAAGATCCTCGACCCGGCGATCGCGAAGGAGTTCGACGCGCTCAAGAAGCTCGACGCCGGCGACTTCGACGTCGTCGATCGAACGAACGACGACTCGAAGTGGGTGGTGCTCTATCGGCAGGACGTGGGTCCCGCTCGCTGGTGGCTCTGGGATCGAACGGCGGGCAAGGGGGTCTTCCTCGGAACGGCGCGACCGTCGCTCGAAGGCATGCCGCTTCAGCCGATGAAGCCGGTCGAGATCACCTCGCGCGACGGTCTCGTGCTGCCCTCCTACCTCACGCTGCCTGCGCCCGGCGCGAAGAACGTTCCGATGGTGCTCGACGTGCACGGCGGTCCCTGGGCGCGCGACAGTTGGGGATACAACCCGTACCACCAGTGGCTCGCGAATCGCGGCTATGCCGTGCTGAGCGTCAACTTCCGAGGCTCGACCGGTTTCGGCAAGAAGTTCCTGAACGCCGGCAATCGCGAGTGGTTCGGCAAGATGCAGGACGACCTGAACGACGCGGTGGCGTGGGCCGTGAAGGAAGGCATCGCCGATCCGAAGCGCGTGGCGATCATGGGAGGAAGCTACGGCGGCTACGCCACGCTCGCGGCGCTCACGCGCGATCCGGAGCTCTTCGCGTGCGGCGTCGACATCGTCGGCCCGAGCCACATCGCCACGCTGCTCGGCAGCGTGCCGGAGTACTGGAAGCCGATCATCGCCATGTTCGAGACGCGAGTCGGCTCGCTCGCCGAGAAGGACTACCTCGACAAGATTTCGCCGCTCACCCATGTGTCGCGGATCAGCCGCCCGCTGCTCATCGGGCAGGGCGCGAACGATCCGCGCGTGAAGATCCACGAGAGCGATCAGATCGTGGCCGCGATGAAGGGCCACAATCTGCCGGTGACCTACGTGGTCTTCCCGGACGAAGGACACGGCTTCGCGCGGCCGGAGAACAACATGGCGTTCAACGCCGTGACCGAGCAGTTCCTGGCCAAGCACATCGGCGGCCGCGCGGAGGCGGTCGGCGACGACGTGAAGAAGAGTTCCGCGCAGGTGCGCGAGCTCGGAGGCCTCAACCTTCCGGGCGTGACGGTGTGGCAGCCTTCGGCGGCTCCGTCGTCGGAGACTCCGGCTTCGGGACGCCCGGCTTCGGGGACTCCGAAGTCGGGGAGCCGTTGACGGGCGCGGCCCCGTTCGCCGGCGCCTCGCCGTCGACGGATGGAGTGCCGCTCGCCGCGGGCGGCACGGAGCCGGGCGATTGATCGGCTGGACGGTCGGGCGCGAAGACGAACTCTCCGCGCTCGACCGTCCAGTCGTTTCCGAAGAATCCGGCCGCGCGCACGCCGGCGAGCCCCGTCTGCAGCATGTCGGCCTCGAGCACCGTGAGATCGGGGAATCCCACGCCGCTCACGAAGTACGGCATGCGCTCGGCGAGGCGCTGACCGATGGGACCGGTGCCGGCCACCGCGCCGACGCTCGCCGTGGTGCTGTCGGGACGCGGCCGCACGAAGAGCGCGCAGAGGTCGTCCCCGGCGATCGTGCGCGATCCGATCTGCACGGAACCCCGATGCACCTGCACCGGGCTCTCGCGCAGCAGTCGATTCCATGCCAGGTTCGTCTCGGCGTTGCCGTAGAGAACCACGTTGCGATCGGGATGGGCCTCGGGCTGGAACGCCGAGTCGGCCATGATCTCGAAGGAGCCGTTGCCGCGATACCAGAAGCTCTCGGCGTCGTATCGCGCCTTGCGGCGCACGAGATCGTTCTCCTCCGGCGTGCCCGCGGTGCCGTAGACGAGCAGCACGCGATTGCGGAACGAATCCTTGAACGGGCCGCCGCGCCGATGGCTCTTCTGCCCCGGGCTCGGGGCCGTGCTCACGCGCCAGCCGCGCTCGTCGCGCTCCAGCCAGAGCTGCCCGCCCGGCGGCCACGGGATGTCGGCGATCGTGCCGCCGTCGAGCGATGCCGTGATCGGCGCTTCGCCGGGGATGCCGGCGGCCGGCAGATCGATCATGAGCCTCGAGACGTTCGACGTCGTGCCGCGAACGATCCTCGCCGCGGGATCGCGCGCGAGATCGATCTTCGAGAGCTCGAACGCCTTCGGCTGCGAATCGACGAGCGCCCAGTCGCAGCGAGCGCTGACGGCCGGTGACGCGGTCACGAATCGAATCGCGCTTCGCTGCGACGACGGCGCCAGCGAGCGCTGGCGCAGGAACTCCATGAGCGGCGGCCAGTCGACGCACTCGTTGCCCCACCAGTGGCCGGCGCCCGGTCGCTCGTAGTAGACGAAGTCCGAGTGGAACTGCCCGAGCTCGGAGCGCATGGCGCGAGCGTTCGAGACGGAGACGTTGTCGTCGGCATCTCCGTGCAGGATGTAGACGCCCATGCGCTCGAGGTTCTCGCGAAGGCGCAGCGTCTGGCTCGGGAGCGCGGCGCGGAGCAGCAGCGCCGCCATCGGGTCGGCCGGATCGAACTCGGCTCCCGGCGACGGGAACGAGATCCAGCCCGCGCTCGGCGCCGTCGCGGCGAAGCGATCGGGATGGTGCACCGCCATCTGCCAGGCGCCGTGGCCTCCCATCGAGTGACCGGTGACCCATTGGCGCTGCGGATCGGTTCCGAGCGAGCGCTGCGCCTGTTCGAGCACTTCGAGCGCGTCGAGGCGACCCCAGTCCTCCCAGTCGAATCCGTAGGGTCGCCGATTCGTCGGCGCCACCACGTGCGCCCAGGGCTTGCGGCCGTACGCGTCGGCCTGACCCGACGCTTCGACGCTCGCGCCGTGCAGCGAGAGGATGAGTCCCGGAGGCGACGGCGCGTCCGCCGGCGGATTCGCCGGCCGCACCGCGTAATACTGCACGCTGCCGTCGATCTGGCTGAGAAAGGTGACGCGGCGCTTCGCGGATTCGTCGATCACCGGCAGCTCGATCGCGAGTTCGGCGTTCGTGGCCCGACCGGGAGCGATGAGCGAGAGCGTGACGGGAACGGCGCCCGGCGCCGCCGGCGCGGGTCCCGCCACGCGCACGCGCGCCTTGTGGATCCCGAACGCGGGAACGCCCGGCACCGCGTTGTCGATCGGATCGGCGCCCGTGATCGAAGCGCGAATGACGGCTCCCTGGAGCGGCGCGTTCGTGGGATTCACCACGATCACGCCGAGCAGCGCGTCGATCGGGCGACCGACGATCAGATCGGGCGCGGTGAGATCCTTGCGATCGAGCCACGGCGCCGGCGGATCGGGAAGCGGCAGAAGCCGGGCTCGAAGCACGCCGCCGTTCGCGGCGAAGAGCAGATCGTTCGTTCCCTGCCGCAACTCGATGGGGATCACGAAGTGACCGTATTGATAGGGGTCGCCGGTGCGCGGCTCGCCGTTCACGAAGACCATCGTGTGTCGCCCGGCCTCGAGCAGCATCGGCCGCGCCTTGTCGCTCTCGATGCGCACGAAGGCGTAACCGCCGCGCAGCGCTTCGTCGCGCAGGAAGCCGTCGTCGCCGGCGGTGACCTTGGTCCAGGTTCGCGTGGACCCGTCGGGAAGCAGGATCGTCTCGCCTTCGACGGGCGCCTTGAAGGCGCCGCGCACCATCGCGGCTTCGACGGGATCGAGGCGGATCGGCGCGCGACGGCCGCGGATCACGCCGCCGACGACGAGCGCTTCGCGCACTTCGACGGGCTGCGGCGCCGGCGGCGCCGGCGCGGGCGCCGGCGGCTGCGCCGGTGCCGTCGGGGCGG
>VGXK01000068.1 GCA_016873355.1 Phycisphaerae bacterium
GGAGGAGGGCGGCGCCGGCGGCCGCCGCATGGTCGAGGACGGCGCGCTCGAGGGAACGAAGCTCGGCAAACCCGTCGATCGCATCTTCGCCCTGCACGGCTGGCCTCATTTCGAGCTCGGCACCGCGGGCACGCGCGTGGGACCCATGATGGCCGCGAGCGATCGCTTCGACATCGTGGTGCGCGGCTCCGGCGGTCACGCCGCCTGGCCGCACGCCACGCGCGATCCGATTCCCGCCGCCTGCGCCATCGTGTCGACGCTTCAAACGATCGTGAGCCGCAATGCCCACGCGAGCGATCCAACGGTGCTGAGCGTGACGATGCTCCAGGCGGGCACCGCCTTCAACGTGATTCCGTCGGTCGCGAAGATCCACGGCACGGTGCGCACGCTCAGCGCCGAGTCGCGAGAGCTCTTCGAGCGGCGCATCGGCGAGATCGCCGGATCGACCGCCATGGCGCACGGCTGCTCGGCGCAGACGGAGTATCGACACGGCTATCCGATCACGAGCAACGACGAGGGCGCGGTCGCGATCTTCGAGCGGGTGGCCACCGACGCGATCGGCGCCGATCGAGTGCGGACCGTTCCGCATCCCGTGATGGTGGGCGAGGACTTCGCGTTCTACGGACTCGAAGTTCCGAGCTGCTTCTTTGCGCTGGGGTTGCGACCGCACGGCCAGGCGTCGATGCCCGAGCTACACCAGCCCGACTTCGACTTCTCAGACGCCGCCATCCCGCTCGGGGTGGAACTCTTCTGCCGACTCGCGCTTCGGTCCTGATCGCAGCCCTGCGCGAGTTCGTGTTCGCCGTTCGCCAATTCGACGCGGCGCGATAGTCTCCCGGCATGCCCTTCGCCTCCCTTGCTGCGGTCGCGATCCTGGGGGGCGCGATCGGACTCCAGGCCGAACCCGTCCAGCCCACCTTCCCGTCGCCGTTGTCGCGCATCGACGCGCCGTTCAGCGAACGAGCCGACGTGAACGCGGTCGCGTCCCTCGTCGATTCGAACGAGGCGGCGTGGGACCAGATCTTCGCCCACGAGATCGTGATCGTGCACGGCATTCCGCTCGGGCCGTCGATCGACGCCGACGCGGCGCTTCGCCGCGTCGAGGCGCTCGCGCCCGGCGCGGCGATCGTCTCGATGGTCGACGACGGACGCGGCGGGGTCGTCGCCTCGCCGATCGCGGCGCCGCCGATCCTCTTCTACGCAGGCACGCTGCTCGGAAGCGAAGGCAGCCGCATCTTCCTGGCGCACGGCGCCGGCTTGACGCACGGCTACGCGATTTTCGACGGCCGCACCTTCCTCATCTCGAGCGGCGCCCCCGGCGCGAAGTCGCCGATCGTGAGCTACGAACTCACGGCGCTTCCGGAGGATGCGATCTCGTGGTCGCCCTTCGAGTGCGCGGCGGAGACGGTCGACGCCGTGCCGCAACCGGAAGGCGGGTTGTCCGGCGCTCTGCCGTGCCGCCAGGTGAAGCTCGCGCTCGACTCGGACAACGAGCTGCGGAACGTCTTCGGCGGCGACGTGACGGCGACCGCCGCGTACCTGCTGCTTCAGGCGGCGGCCATGAACGAGATCTACGCCGCGAACATCAACACGCGCATCCAGGCCTCCTTCGTGCGGATCTGGACCGTGGACGATCCGTGGAACCAGGGCGGCTCGGTCAACCAGCTCTATCAGTTCCGCGACTACTGGCAGGCGAACGAAGGCGCGGTCGTGCGCGACGCGGCGATGCTGCTCAGCGCCCGCAACCTCGGCGGCGGCGTGGCGTGGCTCTCCGCGATGTGCGGCGACTTCGCGTATTCCGTCTCCGGCAATCTCGCGGGGTACTTCCCCTACCCGCTCCAGAACAACAGCGGACAGAACTGGGACATCATCGTGACCTCGCACGAGCTGGGTCACAACATGGGAACCACGCACACGCACAACTTCTGCCCGCCGGTCGATCAGTGCGCTCCGTCGGGCTACTACGGAGCGTGCCAGAAGGCGCAGGTGTGCACGAACCAGGGCACGATCATGAGCTACTGCCACCTCTGCAGCGGTGGCACGGCGAACGTGCAGCTCACCTTCGCCACGGCGTGCGACGACGCGATGCTCGAACACCTCGGCGCGATCTCCTGCGAGACGATCGGCGACGAGCTCCCGCCGTGGGCCGTGCCCGACTTCGTTTCGACGGGATCGTCGACGATCTCGATCGACGTGCTCGCGAACGATCTGCCCGTGAACTGCGGAAGCGTGCTCATCGAGTCGTTCACGCAGCCTCCGCCGGGTCAGGGCACGGTCACGCGGCTCGTCGGCGCCGGCCCCGGCGGCCGCGACCTGCTCCAGTTCACCGTGGCGGGCTCGGATCCGAATCCGGTCGAGTTCACGTACACCCCGGAGAACGAGGGCGGCGAGATCGGCCTTGCGGCGACCGTGCGCGTGCAGAAGTCGGCCTACTGGCCGGCCACGAGCGTGGTCGGCACGCAGCCCAAGATCCAGGTGAAGTACTACGACCTCGTCGCGCCGCAGTCGCTTCCGGATTTCGACGCGCTCACGCCCTATCTCATCTCCACCACGAGCTTCATCAACTTCCCGAGCACGGGCGGGAACTTCGCCAACAGCAATCGCTCCGACAACTTCGGCGCGCTCTGGACCGGGTGGGTCTCGGTGCCGAGCAACGGTCTCTACACCTTCTATCTCAATTCCGACGACGGTTCGCGACTGCTCGTCGACGGCAACGAGATCATCGACAACGACGGTCTGCACGGGATGGTGGAGAAGAGCGGAATCGCGCCGCTGGCCGAAGGCCGGCACGCAATCCGCGTGGAGTTCTTCGAGGCCGGCGGCGGCGCCGGGTGCATTCTCTCGTTCTCAGGCCCCGGCATCTCGAAGACGCCGATTCCGACGGCGAACTTCAGCCATGGAGGAATCGTGCTGATCGCCGACTTCAACCTCGACGGCGCCGTCGACGGCGACGATCTCGGGTTCCTGCTTGGTCAGTGGGGAAGCGCGGGTCCGCAGGCGGATCTGAACGACGACGGCGTCGTCGACGGCAACGACCTGGGCACCCTGCTCGGCGGCTGGACGGGCTGATCCTTGACGAGATTTCCGCGCCACGCGAGCCGACCGAGTTCGTCGCGGCATCGAGCCGCCGTCGTCGCGACCGCGCTGACGCTCGCCGCGGCGAGCGGGGCGGGCGCCGAGCGCCCCGTCTCGCAGATTCCGCGAGTGCCGTCGCCCATCGTCGTGGTCGAGTCGATCTCGACGCCGCCGGGCGCCGTCGCCGTGCAGATCGATGAAGTCTCGCTCGCCGAGATCGCGGAGGTCGCGTCGTCGGGCGTCGTGATCGAAGGCGTGCCCTTCGCGCCGGGCGTGACGCGCGATCTCTTCGTGCGTCGACTCGATCCCGATCTCGCGCCTCAGATCGACGTGGTCGAGGAGCTGGATCCCGGCGTGACCGCCGTCAACACGCTCTCGCCCGACGAGGCGCGAAGCGCGGTGGGAGTCGTGCTCGTCGGCTCGGCGCTCGGTGCCCCCGATTCGCGCGCGATCCTCTCGATCGGTCCCGCGGGACTCTTCGGCGCGCTGAGCGAGGCGGACGCCCGATTCCTGATCTCCTCCGGCCCCTACGGCAAGGGCCACCCGCCGCTTGCGTTCGACCCGCTCAAGGTCCCGCCCGACATGCTCGAGCAGCTCCTGTGGATCTGCGATGCGCCGCCGAAGGACGACTCGGCCGGAGCGATGGCCGAGGGCGGCGCCGCGGGCACGCCGCCGTGCCGTCAGTTGCACGTGGCGGTCGAGACGGATCACGAGTACCTCAAGCTGTTCGCCGGCAACGAACTCGCCGCGGCGAACTACGCGATCGCGCTCGTCGCGGCTTCGAGCGAGATCCTCACCGCCGACGCGAACGCACGCCTCGGACTCGTCTACCTCCGGCTCTGGAAGACCGCGAGCGATCCCTGGACGGCGCCGACTCCCTACACGCAGCTCGTCGAGTTCCGCTCGCACTGGAATCTGTTCATGGCGTCGGTTTCGCGCGACGTTGCGCACTTCCTCTCGGGCCGTCCGCTCGGCGGAGGCTCGGCGTGGACCGCGACCGTGTGCGGGCTCAACGCATTCAGCCTCAGCTCGAATCTCAACGGGTTCTTTCCCTACCCGCTCGTCGATCACGATCCGCAGAACTGGGACATCGTCGTCGTCTCGCACGAGCTCGGACACAACCTGGGCGCCATCCACACGCATCAGCACGGCGTGAACTCGCCCGACTCGTGCTTCTTCGGCGACTGCTCCTCCGCGTGGGGCGCCACGATCATGAGCTACTGCTACCTGTGCCCGGGCGGCATCGCGAACCTCGTGCTCGAGTACGCGCAGGTGAGCATCGACGAGATCCTCAACAAGCTCGGCGCCGTGGGCTGCGACTATTCGTGGCCCGTGGCGACGCCGGTGGCGGTGGCCGACTGGGCCGAAGCCGTCGAGGGCGCCTCGGTGATCGTTCCGGTGCTCGCGAACGACGAGCCGGCCAACTGCGGACCTGTCATGCTCGTCGGCATCAGCAATCCGTCGGCGCTCGGAGGGTCGATCGAACTCGGTCCGGATCCGGGCACGGTGCGCTACACCGCTCCCGAAATCGGCGCCGGCATCGACTCCTTCGCGTACACGATCGTCGGTGAAGGCGTGCAGGTCGGTCTTGGGCAGGTCTCGATCGTGCTCCTGCCGATGACGGCCGACCTCGACGGCGACGGCGGCGTGAACGGTTCCGATCTCGGCCTGCTGCTGGGTCTCTGGGAGTCGGCGGATGCCGCGGCGGATCTCGACGGCAGCGGCGTCGTAGACGGTTCCGACCTCGGAATCCTGCTCGGCTACTGGACGGGTTGAGCAGCCCCTGATAGCCTGCCCGGCTCGGAATCGAGTCCAACGCCGCCTACCGGCGGCGTGGATTGAGAACAACGCCGCCTACCGGCGGCGTGAAAACCTAGACCGCACGCACTGCCGCGCGGCACGGGACCAGGCCGGTCCCTGCCATACCCGCGGCGGGAGGTTCACACGAATGGCCAAGAAGGTCACCAAGGTCTTCAAGCTGATGGCGCCGGGAGGGAAGGCGACGCCTGCGCCGCCCATCGGTCCCGTACTCGGCGCCAACGGCGTCAACCCGGGCCAGTTCATCACGCAGTTCAACGAGCGCACGCGGCAGTTCAACGGCCGCATCGTCGGCTGCGTCGTCACGGTCTTCGCCGACCGCACCTTCGACATCGAGATCAAGAGCTCGCCCGCCTCGGCGCTCATCAAGGAAGCGATCAAGCTCGAGAAGGGCTCCGGCACGCCGAACACGGAGAAGGTCGGCAAGATCACGAAGGCGCAGATCCGCAAGATCGCCGAGGAGAAGATCAAGGACCTGAACACGGGGTCGGTCGAGTCGGCGATGCGCATGATCGAAGGATCCGCCCGCTCGATGGGCGTGACGGTGGAGGGCTGATCCGATGGCGACCACTCCCACGGCGACGAAGAAGAAGATCCGCCTCCGCGGCGGCAAGCGTCATCGCTTCAACCTCGAGCATCGGCCGGAGACGGCGCTCGATCCCGCGTCCGCCGTCAAGGCGCTTCGCGCGTTCAAGCAGCCCAAGTTCGACCAGACCGTGAACGCGGTCGTCTCGCTCGGCATCGATCCGAAGGCGAACGATCAGGCGCTGCGCGGATCGATCGCGATGCCGAAGGGCATCGGCCGCAGCGCGAAGGTGATCTGCTTCTGCGGCGCCGACAAGGTGGCGGCGGCCAAGGCCGCGGGCGCCATCGAAGCGGGCGCCGAGGAGCTCGTCTCGAAGATCGAGGGCGGCTGGTTCGATTTCCAGGTGGCGGTGGCCAGCCCCGACATGATGCGGGTCGTCTCGAAGCTCGGAAAGGTGCTCGGCCCGAAGGGCCTGATGCCTTCGCCGAAGGCCGGCACCGTGGCGCCCGACGTCATCGCGGCCGTCAAGGAGTACTCCGCCGGCAAGCAGGAGTACCGCAACGACGACGGCGGCAACGTGGCGTGCGTGATCGGCAAGATGAGCTTCAAGGACGACGATCTCGTGGAGAACCTCAACCACTTCATCGCCACGATCCTCAAGGTGAAGCCCGCGTCCGCCAAGGGCACCTACGTGAAGAAGTGCGTCGTGGCGGCGTCGATGAGCCCGGGAGTCCAGGTCGCGGTGTGAGCCGCGGAGCACGCACATGAGCAAGACCATCAAGGAACTGATCGTTCGCGAGTACCGGAAGCGCTTCGACGGCGTCGAAGGCGCGGTCGCCGTGGAATTGCGCGGACTCGACGCCCTCTCGACGAACCGCATGCGCACGCACCTTCGCGGCAAGAACGTGCGCGTCACGGTCGTGAAGAACTCGCTCGCGCAGCGCGCGTTCAAGGGCGGCCGACTCGAGCCGCTGAGCGACGTCTTCAAGGGTCCCACCGCCGTCGTCTACGGCGTGGGTCCGAGCGTCGTCGACGTCGCGCGCGAAGTCGTCAAGTGGGCCAAGGACCACGACAAGAACAAGGAGAAGTACCTCTTCAAGGGCGCCGTGCTCGAAGGCGTGCTCTACGAAGGCGCCGCCGGCGTCGACAAGCTCTCGAAGATGCCCACGCGCGAGGAGGCGGTGGCGCAGGTGGTGGCGATCGTGCTCGCTCCGGCGCGGAAGGTCGTCGGCGTCGCCGTGTCGCCCGGCCGAACGCTGCTCGGAATCGTCAAGGAGATCCAGACCCGACTCGAGAAGGGCGAGGCGATCGCCGCCAAGGCGTGATGGCCCGGATCGAAGCGTGTTTCCGTTCGAATTCCCCAAGTCCAAGTCCGCGCTCGACTGGCCCCGCAAGGGGGTAAACGCCGCGCGTCGCGGCGCCTATCGAGGCGACCAAGGAGTGTGACCCATGTCCGATGCGAAGACCTTTGAAGCGAAGATCACCAAGATCGGCGACGAGATCGCCGGCCTCACCCTGAAGGAGGCCGTGGACCTCGCCGACTACATGAAGGAGAAGTACGGCATCGAGCCCGCCGCAGGAGGCGCCGTGATGATGGCGGCCGGCGGCGACGGCGGCGGCGCGGCGGCTGCCGAAGCGCAGACCGAATTCGATGTCATTCTCGAGAACGCCGGCGCCAACAAGATCGCCGTGATCAAGGCGGTGCGCGAGGCGACCGGTCTCGGTCTCGCCGAGGCGAAGGGCCTGGTCGACGGCGCGCCGAAGCCGATCAAGGAGAAGATCTCCAAGGAAGACGCCGACAAGCTCAAGAAGGCACTCGAGGAGGCCGGCGGCAAGGTCACCGTCAAGTGACCCGCGCGAGCGAGGCGATGCTTCGCTCACGAACCGATCGCACACCGAGGACCTCCCGGCCCGCGCCGGGAGGTCCTCTTCGTTTCGCACTCCGATCGCTGCGGCGCCGATCCATGCCGCTGCTCGCGATCGTCGCGTTCGCCGGCCTCCCGTCGTGTGCCTCGTTCACGCCGGTGAAGTCGCCACCACCCGAGGCGATGCATCCGGCGATCGATTTCGCCGCAGGCGACGAGCGCCTTCGCCTCTGGAGGGAGGACATCGACACCTGCGAGCGTTGGCTGCTCGAGCGCCACGCGGGGGTCGATGTCTTCGCGAGCCGCGACCAGCTCCGGGACTGCTTCGAACGGCTTCGATCGGATCTCCCGACGCTGCGCGACGACCAGATCGTGGTTCGCCTTCAGTCGATCACGACCTCGATCGGCTCGGCGCACACGGGCATCTGGCCGTCCCGCGGCGCTCTCGTGCCGCGCCGGCTTCCGATCAGCGTGCGGTGCCTCTCCGACGGCGTGCTCGTGACCGCGACCGACGACGAGAGCGCGGCGCTGCGAGGCGGCCAGGCAATGCGGATCGAGGGAACGGACATCGCCGAGGTCCTCGCGGCGATCGCCACGATCACGCCGCACGAGAACGAGTGGTATCTCCGCAGCGAAGGGGCTCGAACGATCGTCCAGGCCGAGACGCTCCGAGGGCTGGGAATCGTTTCGGATGCGGGCCGCGTGCCGGTCACGGTGCGACATGCCGACGGCAGCGAGATCACGCTCGTGGTCCGGCCCAGGGAACACGGCGAATCGTGGGCGCTCGTCGGCGCCGTGCCGGCCGGAACGGCGCCGTTCTCGCTCGGCCCTCGCCCCGGCGGACGCGCTCATGGATCGAAGCGGCTGAGCGACTCGGATCTGCTCTATGTCTGGTACGACCGCTGCGCCGACGACGGCGATCACACGGTGTCGGCCTTCGGCCGCGCCGTTCTCCGCGAGATCGACGAGACGAAGCCACGAGCCGTCGTGTTCGACCTGCGGCGAAATGGAGGAGGGAACAGCGGACTGCTTCGACCGCTCATCGACGGTTTCGCGGATCGATCGATCAACGCGCCGAATCGACTCTTCGTGCTCATCGGCCCCGCCACCTTCTCGTCGGCGGGCCTCAATGCCGAGGAGTTCCGGAGGGCGACCAAGGCCACGCTCGTCGGCGAGCCGACGGGTCAGCGC
>VGXK01000069.1 GCA_016873355.1 Phycisphaerae bacterium
CGCCGGTCGACCCGGCCCCGCCGCGCGCGCCCGGTTCCACGCCCTGATCCGGCCCGACGGCCGCCTCGACTTCGACCGTGCGCCTGAGACGACGAGTCATGGATTCGATCACTGCGGCGGTGCTGTCGCGCCGCCTCGCGGTGCTCTCCCTGCTGCTCGTGCTCGCGGTGCTCTCGGCGATCCTGGCGGCGCGGACGCTGCGTCCCGACGCCGACACCGACTCGCTCATCGGCGAGACGCAGCCCTTCATGGGCGACTACCGCGCGTTCAAGCAGGAGTTCGGCGACCTCGAGTACCTGATCGTCGTGGTCGACGCGAAGCCGCCGGGCGCGGCATCGCTGCGCGTGGCCGAGGCGGAGACCGCGGTGCGCTCGCTCGTGGAGCGCCTCCGCGCGATCCCGGCGCTCCGCGAAGTGCACGGCTTCATCACGCCGGACGAACAGCTTCGGCTGGCGCCGTGGTCGGATCGCATGAGCGACGAGCAGCTGCGCGGGTTGCTCAAGGCGTCCGACGCGTTCCCGGCGCTGCTCGAGCGCCGCCCCGCCGACACGATCCTGCGCGACGCGACCGCTCGCGTGGAGTCGCTGCTTCCGGGCTCGAGCGCCGCGCCGGGCGATCGAGCATCGCAGGAGCGCACCGGCGCCGCCGCGATCTTCGCGCTCTCGGCGATCGCGGCCGCCGCGCCGCTCGACGACGCGGGCTTCGCGCTCGCCGTTCCGCCGCCGACGCAGTGGCTCACGATCGCGAAGCCGCCCGATCCGATCGGCCGCTTCCTCTTCGTGAAGCTCATGCCGAGCAAGGACTACGCCACGCTCGGCGTGATCGACGAATCGCTCGCGCAGATCCGCGGCGCGATCTCGCAGGTGCAGGCGGCGGTGCCCGACGTGGAGATCGGACTCACCGGCAAGCCGGTGCTCCAGGCCGACGAGATGGCCACGACCACGATCGACATGACGATCGCCACGATCGTCGGCGTCGCGCTCGTGGCCATCCTCTTCATGATCGTCTTCCGGGGCGTGCGCCGGCCGCTGCTCGCCGTGCTCTGCTTCGCGGTGGGCGCCGCGATCACCTGCGGCGCCGCGGCGATCTTCGTGGGTCGGCTCAACCTGCTGAGCCTCGTCTTCATGCTCGTGCTCGTCGGCGTCGGGCTCGACTACGGCATCCACATGGTCGCCCGCTACGGCGAGGGCCTGCGGCACCTGGCGCGGCGCGGCGCGATCCGCCACATGATGCGCACCTCGGTGCCGAGCAACGCCACCGGCGCGCTCATCGCCGGCGGCGTCTTCCTGCTGGCGCTGCCCACGCCGTTCCAGGGATTGCGCGAGCTCGGCCTCATCGCCGGCATCGGCTTGCTGACCTGCATGGCGGTGATGGCGCTGCTGCTGCCGATCGCACTCGACCTGTTCGACTCGGGGCGCATGTCGCCCCGCTCGTTCATCTCCGGGGCGCTGCCGGTCGAATCCTCCCGCTTCCGCGCTCGGCACGCGGCGACGATCGTGGTGGCGCTGGCGTTCGCGGTGGCGGCGATGGCGGTGGCGCCCTCGGCGATCCGCTTCCAGAGCAATCTGCTGAAGCTGCAGGCCGACTCGGTGGAGGCGGTCGGATGGGAGAAGCGGATCCTCGCCGAGAATCCGAGCGAGACCTGGTTCGGCGTGGCGATCGTCGACTCGATCGGCGCGATCCCGCCGCTCGTGGAGAAGGCCAAGCGCGAGCCGGCGATCGGCGCGGTGCGGAGCGCGCTCGATCTCGTCGCGATGCCGACGCCCGCGAGGGTGTCGCTGCTCGACGAGCTGGCGCGGTCCACGCGCGCCGGCGCGGCGCCGGGTCTCTCGGCGGGCCCCTCCGCGACCGGCGCGCCGCCGGAGCGCTCGACCGCCTCGGCGGCGCCCGCGGTCTCCGTCGACGCCGCCTCCGTTCGACGCGCGTCGCACTCCCTCGGCACGCTCGCCGCGCTTGCCGCGCTCGCGGCCCCGGACGAGGCGAAGCGAATGCAGGCGCTCGCGTCGCGGCTCGACGCGCTCGCCGACTCGCTCGATCCCGCGAAGCACGACGCGTCGATGATCGACGCACGGAGGCTCGCGATCGACGGATCGCTCACGCAGACGGCCCGCTCGCTTGCGCAGATGGGCGAAGGAGCGCGATGCTCGATCCGCGAGGTCCTTCCCGCCGCCGTGCGCGACGACTTCGTGAGCCGCAACGGCCGCTACGCCGTGCAGCTCCAGCCCTCCGGCGATGTCTGGGAGTTCGCGCCGATGGAGCAGTTCGTGGCGGCGCTTCGGCGAGTCGACCCGCGCGTGACCGGCGTGCCGATCACGCACTTCGAGTCGATGCTGCTCATGGAGCGAAGCTTCGCGATCCAGGGCATTCTCTCGGCGATCTTCGTGGCGCTCGTGCTGCTCGTCGACCTCCGGCGAATCGGCGAGACGCTCGCGTGCCTGATCGCGCTCGCCACCGCGCTCGCGTGGACGATCGGCGTCATGCTGCTCTTCGGCGTCAGCTTCAATCTCGCGAACTTCTTCGCCATTCCGATCACGCTCGGTCTCGGCGCCGACGGCTGCATCCACGTGGTGCACCGCGCCCGCGAAGGCCTCGACGGCGGTTTCGGCAGCACGCGGCGCGCGGTCACGGTCACGGCGCTCACCACGATCATCGGCTTCGGCGGATTGCTCTTCGCGCAGCACCGCGGACTCCAAAGCCTCGGCGTGCTCATGGTGGTGTCGACCACGGCGATGCTCTTCGCGTGCATCCTGCTGCTGCCGGCCATGCTTCGCCTGCTGCCGACGCTGCGGCTACGATCGGCTTCGTGAGGCAACCCACGCGAGCGCGCGATCGTCGGTCCGTGTCGAGGCGAGTTCGATCGCTCGCGTCGCTGCTCGCCGCGATCGCGGCGGCGGGCGCAGTTTCGCTCGGCTGCCGCGAGCACTCCGCACCCGAGCCGAAGGCCGCGAGCGATTCCGTGGCCACCGTGAGCCTTCGCTACGAGATCGGCGGCATGCACTGCAGCGGCTGCTCCGCCGCGATCAAGGCGAAGACGCTCGAGATCGTCGGCGTGCGCGAGGCCATGGTCGACCATGAGAACGGGCTCGCCGAGTTCACGGTGACGAGCGAATCGCTCGACGCGATGATCCGCGCCGCGGTGGAGAGGCTCGGCTACACGATCACGCGCGCATCGTGATCCCCGCACGCGAGATCGACCGCGCGGCGGATCATGCTCGCGTCGAACACTCCGGAAGCGAGCGAAGATCGGTTCGCACGCGCTCGAGCACGTCCGCGAGCGCGCCCTTCGCCTTGGCGCCGGCCGCGTGCACGTGTCCGCCCCCGTCGTAGCGCGACGCGAGCCGATCGACGTCCACGAACGGGGCGCCCGGCGACACGGGCGGCTTGCTGCGGAAGCTGAGCTTCACCACGCCCGGGTCGTGCACCGTGGCGAGCACGCTCGCCTCGACGCTTGCGATCACCATGGGCGCGTTCACGATGCCCGAAAGATCCTCCGCGCCGCCGCCGGCCGCGCGAAGATCCTCCGCCGAGAGCGACATGAGCGCGGCCCGGTCGTGCGCGAGCAGCTCGAGCGACGCGAGCGCCTTCGACAGCAAACGAAGCCGCGCCGGCCGTGCCGTCTCCTCGATCTGCCGATGAAGCCGATCCTTCTCGACTCCGGCGCGGAGCAGCCTCGCCGCCGCATCGAAGACCGCGGCGTCGGCGTTCGAGAAGCGAAACCAGCCGGTGTCGGTGGCGAGACCGATGAAGAGCGCCTCGGCGATGCTTCCCGCGCTCGACGCGGCGCCGAGTTCGAGCCCGAGCGCGTCGACCACCCGAAGCAGGCACTGCGTGGTCGACGCACTCGCGGGGTCGATCAGCCGAAGCGCCGCCATCGCCGGATCGCCGGTCCGATGATGGTCGACGATCACGGTTCGATCGGCGCGAGGGCGCACCCACTCGGCCAGCGAGTCGAGCTGCGACCAGCTCCCCGTATCGACGACCACGACGAGATCGGGATCGGTCGCCGGCCGTTCGCCCTGCCTCGAGAGCGGCTGGCCTTCGAGAAACGGCTGCAGCGAGAAGTCGACCGGTCCCACGAGCACGCCCCGTGCCTTCGCGCCGATCCGCTCGAGCATTCGGATGGCCGCGAGCACGCTGCCCACCGCGTCGCCGTCGGGCTTGGCATGGGTCACCACGAGGGCGCTCGTGGCGCTGCGGAATCTCGCCGCGATCGCGGCGGCGTCGGCGTTCCCGCGATAGGGAGCGGTCGCGGCGCTCACGCCGCCACCTCCTCGCGGGCACGCGCGAACTCCGCCACCCGCGCCACGTCGCGCGAGATCTGCTCGCGAAGCGGTTCGATCGAGTCGTAGCGGACCTGCTCGCGGATCCACGACCGGAACGAGAGCCGCAGCGTCCAGCCGTACGGCTCCGTCCAGCCGTCGAAGTCGAGCAGATGCGCTTCGCACACGCGCTCGCCTCGACCGAACGTGGGACGGCGGCCGATGCTCACCGCCGCGGCGCGCTTCGAGCCGTCGGGAAGCTCCGCCCACGCCGCGTAGATGCCGTCGCCCGGAAGCATGATGTCGCCCTGATCGACGTTCGCCGTGGGAAAGCCGAGCGAACGCCCGACCTGGTTCCCCTTCACCACGTGCCCTTCGATTCGATGCGCTCGACCGAGCATCAGCGCCGCATCCTCAACGCGCCCGAGCTCGAGCAGCCAGCGCACGCTCGTGCTCGACGCGACCACTTCCGAACAGTCCCGCAGTCGCACCGACACGGGCTCGGCCACCTTCACGCGAAAGCCGAGGCGCTCGCCGAGCTCTCGGAGCAGATCGATCGAGCCGCCTCGCCCGCGCCCGAACCGGAAGCGCGGCCCCTCCACGATCGCCGCGAACCCGAGCCGCCGGTGAAGCTCCTCGATGAACGCGCTCGCCTCCGTGGCGAGGAACGCCTCCGTCGCGTCGAGCACTTCGACGAGATCGGCCCCCGCCGCGCGAAGCGCTTCCTTCCGCGCCGGGAGCGGCAGAAGCCGCGCGGGCGCTTCCCCCGGCCGGAGCAGCGCCACGGGGTGAGGATCGAAGGTGATCGCCGCCACGCGGCCGTCCCGCCCCACCTCCTGCCGGGCGAGCCGAACGAGCGACTGGTGCCCGCGATGCACACCGTCGAAGTTGCCGATGGTGATGGCCGTTTCCATGCGTCGGAGGCGATCGGAACGCGCGGAACCGCGTTCGTCCCGGGGATTCCGGAGGAGCCGTCCGGGAGCATACGGCACTCCTTGATCGACCGGCCTGCGCCGGTGTAAGACAACACGATGCGCCACGAGCCTTCGGCGTCGTCGGGGACCACGCTCCCGTCGTTCGGTTCCACACCCGACCCGGCGTCGCTCGTCGACGAGCTCGTCCGCGGCTTCCGCGACACGGCCGAAAGCCTGGTGCCGTGGTTCATCTCGCAGATGCCGCCGATGTACTTCCAGGACACCCCTGCCGAGGACGTCCGGCGCCACCTTCGCGCGATCATCGCCGCCAAGACGAGCGGCGCGCCGCTCAACATGACGCTGCGGAGCGAGGACGGGCGCACGCTCACGACGATGACGCCCGGCAATCGTCCGGGCGTGCTCGCGGAACTCGTCGCGTCGCTGCCGCTCGAGCCCGCGCTCCGAACCGCGAAGATCCACTCGAGCGCCGACGGCCAACTCGTGCTCGACACCTTCGAGTTCGGCGAGCGCGTGCCGTTCGATCCGAACGATCCGGCGCAGTCGGAGAAGCTGCGGGCCGTCATCGACCACGCGCGGCTGCATCTGCCGGAATGGTCCGAGGCGCAGATCCGCCAGTACTTCGCCGGCTGCGCGGCCGAGTACGTGCTCACGCTGACGCCGCTTCGTTTCGGCAAGCACCTGGGCCTCTTCCGCGCGGTGAGCGGCACCGACGGCACCCACGTGGAGATCGAGCCGGAGGCGGAGCCAACGCAGACCCGCATCACGATCGCCTTCTCGAACGCCCGCACGCGCACCATGCTCGAGCGCGTGGCGGTGACGCTTCGCCGCGCCCGCATCAACATCGTTCGCGCGTACCTCGACCAGGTGAAGGATCCGCCGTCGGGCGCGGTGTCGATCCTGGGCTTCGTGATCCAGACGGTCGACGGTCAGGCGGTCGATCCCGACGGCCCGCTCTGGCAGCGCACGCGCAGCGAGCTGCTGCGCGTGAAGTGGGTCGACTTCGACATTCTCGATCTCGTGAGCCGCCACCCGCAGCTCGAGATTCCGAACGCGGAGGCGATCATCGCCTTCTCGCACCTGATCCACCAGGTGCTCGTGCACACGGACCCGTTCCTCTTCGCCGAGGAGCGCATCCTGGCCACGCTCGAGGGCGCGATGCCGCTCTCGATGCGCATCGTCGAGCTCTTCGCGGCGCTCTTCCATCCGTCCCAACCGCTTTCCGAGGGCGAGTTCGAGCGGCGCCTCGCCGAACTGCGCGGCGAGGCGGAGTCGCTGCGAAGCGCCGACGGCGCCGCCGTCGTCTTCAACACCTTCCTCGACGCGGTCTCGCTCGCGCTGCGCACGAACTACTGGCTGCCGAAGCGCTTCGGCCTCTCCCTGCGGCTCGATCCGCGGCTGCTCACCACGATGCGAAGGCCGGAGCAGCCCTACGGCGTCTTCTTCGTGCACGGCCGCGGATTCAACGGCTTCCACGTGCGCTTCAAGGAGATCGCGCGAGGCGGCCTGCGCGTCATCCGACCGCGCACCGCGGCCGAGCACTCGCGCGAAAGCGAGCGCCTCTACGACGAGGTCTTCGGCCTCGCGCAGGCGCAGCAGATGAAGAACAAGGACATTCCCGAGGGCGGATCCAAGTGCGCGATCCTGCTCGAGCCGGGCGCCGATCCGACCCGCTGCGTGAAGGCGTTCGTCGACTCGCTGCTCGACCTCATCACGACGGATCCCGACGTGGCGCCGAAGGTCGTCGATCGCTGGGGCCGGCAGGAACTCATCTATCTGGGTCCCGACGAGAACATCACGCCCGCGCACATCGAGTGGATCGTGATGCGGGCGCGGGTGCGGAAGTACGCGCTGCCGAACGCGTTCATGAGCTCGAAGCCCGGCGCCGGCATCAACCACAAGGTCTACGGCGTGACGAGCGAGGGCGTGAACGTCTTCCTCGAGGTGGCCCTGAAGGCCCGCGGCATCGACCCGCGCTCGCAGCCCTTCAGCGTGAAGATCACCGGCGGCCCCGACGGCGACGTCGCGGGCAACATGATCAAGATCCTGCACCGCGACTACGGCGCGAACGCGCGCATCGTGGCGATCGCCGACGGTTCGGGCGTGGGCGAGGATCCGGGCGGTCTCGACCACGCGGAGCTGCTGCGACTCTTTGCGGCGGAGCTGCCGATCTCGCACTTCGAGAAGTCGAAGCTCTCGCCGCGCGGACGCATCGTGGGCGTCGACGAGCCGGAGGGCCTGCAGCTTCGCAACACGCTGCACAACCGCGTGGTCGCGGACGCGTTCGTGCCGGGCGGCGGACGGCCCGCCACGATCGACGAGCGCAACTGGCGCGACTTCCTCAAGCCCGACGGAACGCCGTCGAGCGGCATCATCGTCGAGGGCGCGAACCTCTTCCTCACCCCCGATGCGCGGCGCCATCTCGCCGGCAAGGGCGTGCTCATCGTGAAGGACTCGACCGCGAACAAGTGCGGCGTGATCTGCTCGAGCTACGAGATCGGCGCGAGCATGGTGCTCGACGAGAGCGAGTTCCTCAAGGTGAAGGCGGCGTTCGTGGAGCAGGTGCTCGGCAAGCTGCGGGACTTCGCCCGCGCGGAGGCGAACCTGCTCATGGCCGAGGGACGCCGGCATCCGCAGACCACGCTTCCCGAACTCTCGGTGCAGACCAGCCGCGCCATCAACGGCGCCGCCGACGCGATCCAGGCGTCGATGTCCAAGTGGAGCGCCGGCGATCGAGAGCTCGCCAAGGCGCTCGTGCGGGCGCACCTACCGTCGATCCTCTTCGAGGTGGCGGAGCAGCGGGTCTGGAAGCAGATTCCGGAACCGTACCTCGAGTGGATGATCGCGAAGCGCCTCGCGTCGAGCATCGTCTACCACGAGGGCATCGACTTCTTCGCGAACCTGACGCCGCCGGCGATCGCCGATCTTTCGCTGCGCTACTTGCGCAAGGACGCGGAGAATCGACGGCTCGTGGCGGCGGTGCGGGCCGGCAGCGTCGTCGATCCGGATCGCGTCGCCGAGATCCTGGAGCGCGCCGGCACCCGCGCCATGCTGCTCGAATAGCGCGAGGCCGCGTGAGCCGTGCGACGCGGAGTGCGAGACGCCATTCGGCCTGGAGTGGCGATGATCGCATGACTCGACGCCGCGCTTCCATCGTGCGCTGCGCCGGCGCCGAACGGGCCGGTCGGGGGTCGAGGATGCCAGATCGCACAACCAGCCGCGACG
>VGXK01000070.1 GCA_016873355.1 Phycisphaerae bacterium
ACTTCGTGTGGCATCGTCGGGCTCCATCGGCGGATCCTCAAGATCCGCCTGCTTCGCCCTCCTTGCCACACTCGTCTCGCCAACGCCAGCTCGCTACGCCTGAGTCGTCACCGCTCTTCTCGTGCTCGCGAACGAGGCCGGCGGCGCAGGGCAAGGAGCCGAGGGCGACACCGCCATGCGCCGCCCGCATTCTCGTGCTCGCGAACGAGGCCGGCGGCGCAGGGCAAGGAGCCGAGGCGAGGCAGGGTCCAAAGGACCCGCCGAGCCGATGGCGACGCCGCCATGCGCCGCCCGCCTCGTTCGACCAATGGAAAAGGCCCCCCGGCAAAGCTGCCGGGGGGCCTTGTTTGTGCATTCAGACCGCGATCGGTCTGCTCACGGGCAGCCGGTGCCGCCCCACTGACCGAGCAGTGTGCCGAGGTCGTCGCCGTCGACGATGTCGTCGCAGTTGAAGTCGGCGATGCTCAGACCGCCGTCCGGACCCCACAGACCAAGCAGGGTTCCGAGGTCGTCGCCGTCAACGCAGTCGTTGCCGTTGAAGTCGGCGTTGCCGTCGGACTTGCACTCGCCCGGGCACTTGGCGGGACCGAAGGCGGTGCATGAGATCGACATGGTTCCCGATCCGAAGGGAGCGGCGCCGTCGAAGCCACCCACCCGCAGGTAGTAGGTTTCGCCGCAGACGACTTCGGCTTCCATGAGGGAGCTGAAGCCGGCGCAGCCGGGGCCGTCGTCGTTGCACGCCACGAACGAACCCAGGCAATCGCTGTAGAGCGCCAGGCGCGTGTCGTAGTTGGCCTGGTTGCAGGTCGAGAACGTCGCCGTGCCTGTGCAGGTGGCTTCGTAGGTGAACCAGATGTCACGCACGAGGCTCAGGCCCGACCCCTTCTCGCACTCGCCTGGGAGCGGGAGGTCGGAATCGGTCGCACCGAGCGTGGAGAACGCCGTGTCGCCGTCGAAGATCGGCGTCGCCGTCTCGCACTCGTCGTTCTTGACCGACCCGCAGGTGCCGCAGAAGTCGAACGCCTCCTGCGCGCAGATGGCATCCCACTCCGTGTCGCAGCAGAACGGATCGGCGCTGCAGACGGTCTCGCAGCACGTGACGTCGGAGCAGCCGGGCGTTCCGTCCGAACTGGCAACGCAGCAGTCGTTGAGGCTCGTGTCGCACGCCGTCGGGCAGTCGAGGAAGCAATTCTGGACCGCCTCCTGCACGCACACCTCATCCCAGGCAACCGCGCAGCAGAACGGATCGAGGAAGCAGACGTTCTCGCAGCAGAACGCGTCGTTGCAGGACGGAGACTCCGACGGCACGCAGCAGTCGCCGCCCTCGCCGCAGATCGGGCAGGTGTTCGGCGTCGTGGTCAGCGCCACGGTGTAGTTGTTGAACGAGCCGCTTTCGCACGGGAAGCCGACGAAGACGCTCATCAACACGATGAGCCGGTAGGTGCCCGGCGCCAGACACGGAACCGTGGCCGAGGCGCCGCACTCCCCGCCGGCGACGGCGAGAACCGCGAGCTCGCCGCAGGAGCCTCCGCTGGTGACGAACGCGAGTCCGGGACCGTCGGAGTAGATCTGGACCGTCGCCGAGCTCGTCTCGTCCACGGTGAACGAGTACCAGTCGGTGTCGCGGAAGTCGGCCTCCGCCCAGTAGGTGCCGGAGAAGGTCACATTGTTGGGGATCGGGACCGTGAAGCCCTCGGGGAAGAATTCATCGGCGTTGCAGCCGCCGTTGAGGTCTTCGCCGCAGAGCTCCGCCTCGTCCATCTCGGACGCCGGAGCATCGCACGCCTTGCCTCCGACCTTGCCGTAGACGTCCACGTAGAAGCGGCTGAACGGAGCCCCCGCGCCTCCGAGCTGGAAGAGACCGAAGGTCGCCGTGTTGTTGTTGTAGATGCCGAAGAAGTTGTAGTTCGCGCCCACGCCCGGCGGATTGGCGGTCATCACGCCCGAATTGCCCGTGGTCGTGGCGTTGCTGCCGCGCATGCCGATCCAGAAACCGCCGAGGCCCGGGTTCGAGGCAAGCTCGAGCGCCATGAGCAGATCGCCGCCCGGAATGATGAGCTCCACGAACTCGGCCGCGCCGGTGCCGGCCGGAATGGGGAACGTGCCCAGATCGGTCTGTGCGCCGAGGCCGAACCCCAAGCCCGTGCCGGTCCAGGTCATCTCCGTCGCGAAGACGGTCACGTTCAGCGCAGGCGCCGTTGCCGGGCGCAGGTAGGTGATTCGCACCTCGCTGAGCACGAGATCTTCCGCACCGGACGGGAGCGTGACGAAGCAGTTGTTGTAGACCGTGTTCACCGAGTTCGTCGGGAAGTAGAAGTTCCCGAAGGTGGCGCCGCCGAAGACCAGGACCTGCGCATTCGCAGCCGTGGTCGCGGCAAGGGTCAGCGATGCGAGTAGTGCCGAACAGCGAATCATGAGTTTCTGTCTCCTCTTCGATTGGGGGACGTTCAGAAAGGAGGGCGCCGCCCGCGCGGAACCCAGGACGTGGCAGAGTACGCACCGGTGCTCTGCGTCAGCGGCTGCCTTCTTGCGACTTCCGAAGCAATTCGAAGTGTGCTCGCACATGCGAGCCGACGCAACTTCGAACGATTGAACCGGTGCATCTCCCTGCTGCGATCGCGGTTATCTTGACGCTCGCCGCTTCGGAATCTGGAAGGATCCATTCATGCGCTGGTTGATGGCACTGTCCGGTTTCGTGACCGCCTCGCTGACTCTGACGCACGCGGCACCGCCGATCGATCCGGCGACTGCTTCCAGGAGCGCCGGGACTCGAGGTTCGCATCGCGTTGCCGAGCTTCCGGGAGAGGTGCGATCGGAAGTGATGGCGCCGCCGTCCGCGGCTCTTGATTCAGGGATCGACGCCGCGAAGGTCACGGTGGTCTCGCCTGCTCCGCCGCCTCCCGCGAAGGTCGTGATCCGTCCGCCGTCGCCGGTGCTGATCGCCCGAAGGGCTGCCGAAGTGCCGGTCTCCGCTGCTCACTTCGAGCGGGCCCGAGCCGCGATCGATCGCGGTCTTGCGTGGCTCCGGTCGTCGCAGGGACCCAACGGCGGCTGGCTCGAGGAAACGCAGGCGAAGGCGACCGATCAGGTGCGAGCCTCCGCCGCAGCGCCGCTTGCGATCACGGGTCTCGTGCTTCGCGCCTTCTCGCAGCGCGATGCGGCGCTGCGAGTCGATCCGGCGGTGACGCGCGGAATCGAGTTCGTGCGCCGCGGCGCCTGGCGCGACGGCCGATTCGATCCCGATCCGACGGGCTCGCTGGGAAACTACGTCGCGGCGTCGATCGCACTCGGGCTCGTGCCGCTCGGCACGCAGCAGTCGGGCGAGATGGTGCGCGAGTGCGTGGCGTGGCTCAAGGCGAATCAGTGGACGCAGGCCAAGGGCGTGTCGCCCGATCAGGACTGGTACGGCGGCGCCGGGTACGGAAACGGCCGCCGTCCCGATCTCAGCAACACGCAGGTCTTCCTCGACGCGCTGAACGAGGCGGGCGTGTCGGCCACCGATCCTTCGGTGCAGAAGGCGCTCGTCTTCGTGAGTCGCTGCCAGAACCTGACGCAGTTCAACGCCTCGGAATGGTGCAGGAACGGCCGCGCCGACGGCGGCATGGTCTACACCCCCGCGAACGGCGGCGAGAGCATGGCGAGCGCCGCGGCGGGCGAAGGGCGCGCCGGCGAGCAGAGACCGGCGGGAGCACCGCGCTCCCTTCGAAGCTACGGAAGCATGACCTACGCCGGCTTCAAGAGTCTGCTCTACGCAGGGCTCGATCAGGACGACCCGCGCGTACGCAGCGCGCTCGAGTGGCTGCTGCGGCACTGGACCTTCGCGGAGAACCCGGGAATGGGCCAGGAGGGTCGCTACTACTACCTGCACGCGATGTCGCGGGCGCTGCTGGCGTCCGGCCGGGCGATGATCGTCACGCCCGACGGGGTCGAGCACAACTGGCGCGAGGAGCTGATCGACGCGATCGGGGCGCTGCAGAGCGAGGACGGCAGCTTCCGCAACAGCGCCGAGCGTTGGATGGAATCGAGGCCGGAGCTTGCCACCGCGTATCTCGTGCTCGCGCTCGAGGAGGCGATCAAGCCGGTGCTTCAGGTCGAGGAGTAGGCGCGTGTGCGCATGCTCGGCGCGAAATCACGCGCCGGCTTGCCGCGGCGCGCGAATCAGCCGGAACGACCACGCCGCCAGCAGCAGCGAGACGCCGAGCAGAATCGCGCCGGTCGCCTGGTGCGCGGTCGTCACGACGATCTCCCACGCCGGGATCGCGGCGCCTGCGCGAGTGAGCACGGCGACCAGCGCGCCGATGCCGAACAGGATCTGCACGCCGACGATGATGTGAAGCAGGCGGCCGAGCCCGGGGACGACCGGGACGGCGCTGTCGCGGCCGAGCGCCTTGGCGCGGAACCCCGCGAGCAGCGCGAGCACCATGATGACGGCGGCGAGAGTCAGATGCGAGTGCAGCGCCCACATGGGCGACGAGCCGGGGTGATCGGCGGTCGGCGGCACGAGCAGGTGGCGGTAGCAGGCGCCGAGCACGAGCTGGAGCACCATGAGCACCAGGAGCACGCTCGAGAATCCGCGCATGGTGCCGCCGCCCGGGACCTCGCGCGCGGCGGACGCCGTTCGCCAGGTGGAGCCGAGCATGGCCGCGAGCAGCAGCGATCCCGCGAAGATTCCCTGCCCGAGCACGCCGTGCACGATCGCGAGCGCCAGGTTCGGCGCGTGGTCGGCGCGGTGTTCGCTGATCGAGAGCGAGCCCGTGACCCGCATGGCGCCGAGCCATCCCTGCACGACGACGGCAAGCAGCAGCCAGATCACGAGCGTGCGCGCCCACATGCGCCCGTCGCACCGGAAGACGACCGGTACGAGCACGAGCATCGTGACGCCAACCAGCATGCCGAAGAGCCGATGGGCGTGCTCCCAGTAGACGCCGCCCTTCATCTCGCTGATCGGATAGAGCAGCATGTTGTGGCCGAAGCTGTTCGGCCAGTCGGGCACGGCGAGCCCCGCTTCCATGCCGGTGACGAGGCCTCCGGTGACGAGCAGCAGCAGCACCGCCACCGCCGCGACGATCGCCATGAGCGCGGCCGGGTCGCGGATGGGCTCGCTGCGTCGACGCGTGCCGACGAGCCCGCCGAGCCAACCGAGCGCGCCCGAGACGACGAAGAGCCCGGCGGCCCAGAGCGCCGCTCGCTGCGGAAGCCGCTCGCGCCGATCCGAGGCCGTTGCGGCCGCGGTCGCAAGATCGGCGGCGGCGCCGAGCGGGCGCCCGTCGACGCCGAGGATTCGATCGCCGGGACGAAGACCGGCATCGTGCGCGCCGCTGCGTTCGGCGACGGACTCGATGCGACCGTCGTCCGCGAGACGAAGGCCCAGCGGCACCGAGCTCGCCGCCGCGGCCGCGCTCGGTGCAAAGAGCGGCACGCGCTGCACCGCGCCGTCCCGTTCGACCTCGACCGTGACCGACGCGCGTCCGCCGAGCAGGCTTCCCACGATGAGCAGATTCGCGCCGGCGCTGATCAGTCCGACGGCGAGGCCCGAGCGGGCGGCACCGCCGCGACCCGCGGCGATCGTGCCCGCGGCGCCGACGCAGACGAGCATGAGCAGAAAGAGCACTTCGCCGGCGGGCAGTCCCGGCGAAGTCATCGCCGCGTAGCCGATCGCCCACATGGCCACGGTTGCGCCGAATCCGATCGCCAGATGCACGGGTCGCAGGAACGAGGCGATGGCCACGACGACGATTGCGCCGAGCACGGCGGCCCCGATCACGACTGCGAGCGATCCCGCTCCGCGCGGCGCGTCGTTTTCCGCGGCGAGCGCCGCGACTGCGACGGCGCGCGACATCCATTCGCACCACATCGGCTCCGTATACTACGAACCCGTCGTCGGAGCCGCCGGCGCCGGATCCACCGCGTCGATGTCGAGCGTCACCACGAGTCCCGCGAGCACCGTCGTCGAGCCGAGCGAGAGCGCGCGGCCGCGCGCGATGACCACCTGGTCGACGCTGGCCAAGGCGCGGCTGAGTGCGCTCGTCGTCTTCACGACCGCGGCGGGATACCTGGTGGCGCCGAGCGCCGATCGCGGCTGGGAGCAGTTCCTCGGCACGGTCGGCGGCACCGCACTGGCGGCCGCCAGCGCCGCGATCCTGAACCAGTTCGCCGAGATCCGTCGCGACGCGAAGATGGAGCGCACGCGGAATCGACCGCTTCCGGCCGGGCATGTCGCACCTGCGCTCGCGCTCGTCGTCGGGCTTCTCGCCGCCTACGCCGGCGTGTCGATGGTGGCCTTCTTCGGCAATCTGCTCGCTTCGGCGATGACGCTCGGCACGATCGCCGTCTACGTGCTGCTCTACACGCCGCTCAAGCCGCGCACGACGCTCAACACGCTCGTCGGCGCCGTGACCGGGGCCACGCCGCCGATGATCGGTTGGGCCGCGGCCACCGGTGCGCTCGAGCCCGGCGCCTGGGTGCTCGGCGGAATCCTCTTCGTCTGGCAGATCCCCCACTTCTTCGCGCTCGCGTGGCTCTACCGCGAGGATTACCGTCGCGGCGGATTCGCCATGCTTCCCGTGCTCGACGAGCAGGGACGCATCACGGCCGAGACGGTGCTGCTCACCTCGCTGCTGCTCGTTCCGCTGAGCCTGCTCGCCACCATGTTCGGCGTGGCCGGCTGGTGGTACGCGGCGGGCTCGGTGGTGCTGGGCTGCTGGCTCTGCCTCCAGGCGTGGCGATTCTGGCGCCGGCGGGACGATTCGACGGCCCGCGCCGTCTTCGTCGGCAGCATCGTCTACCTGCCGCTTCTGCTCGTGCTCCTCGTGATCGATCGCGGCGCGGTCACGCCGCTCGCCGCGGTGCGGGGAGGATTCACGGTCGAGACCTCGGGATCGGCGCCGCTCGCGGACTCGCCGAGCTCGCTCGATCCGCGCGCGGTCGAGCGTGCGACTCGACCTCGCCTGGATTCGTCGCCGCGCTGACCGCATGAGCCGCTCGACACCGGCGCCTCGACTCACGATCGCCGGCGGCGGATGGATCGTGCTCGTGGGAATGGCGCTCATCGCCGCGCTGCTCGTCTGGGCGTTCGCGGGCGTGGTGCAGGGCCGCTCCCGCATGGGCGACGGACGCGATCCGGCAAGCTACGGCTTCGACCTCGACGGTCTTCGCGTCGACCGGCGCTCGCTCTCGGGAAGCGGGCAGCCGCGCGACGTCTTCCTTCCGCTCGACTCGCCCGAGGTCGTCGACGGACGCGACGTGTTCGAGAGGAACAAGGAGGTTCGCCGCAAGCTCGCCGTGAACGACGACCGCGTGCTCGGCGTCGTGATCGGCGGCGAGGCCCGCGCGTATCCGCTCCGAATCCTGAACGCACACGAGGTGGTGAACGACGAGATCGCGGGCGAACCCGTCGCGGTGACCTACGGCGGACTGTGCGACTCGGCGCTCGTCTTCCGCCGCACGATCGCCGGCTCCGTGCGGCGCTTCGGCGTGAGCGGACTGCTCGTCGATTCGAACCTGGTGATGTACGACCTCGATGCGCCGACGCCGAGTCTCTGGAGCCAGCTCGGCATGAGGGCGATCTCGGGCCCGCTCGCGGGCACGGCGCTCGAGCCGGTCGACGGCGTGTCGATCACCACCTGGGCCGCATGGCTCGCCGCGCATCCGGGCACCACGCTCGCGCTCGGCGACCCGCGGTCGAAGCGGCGCTACGACTCGATCAGCTATTCGCGCTACTTCCTCGAGCGCTCGCTGCGCTTTCCGGTGCTGGCGCCGCCCGACGAGCAGTCGCTGGGTCGCGACGGACTGCACCTGAAGAGCCCGATGGTGGCGATCCGACTCGGCGACGCGTGGAAGATCGTGTCGATCGAATCGCTCGTGTCGCTGCTCGGGCGCCAGGGCCGCGGCGGAGTCCGCATCGACGGCTCGCTCGTTCGCGCGCAGGTGTCGGCCGACCCGGCCGGCGCGATGATCGAGGATCCGCAGGGCCGGCCGCTGCTGACCGTGCCGTGCCTCTGGTTCGCCTGGCACGCGTTCCATCCGGGAGCGACGCCCGCCGCCGTCACCGCGGAATCATCGAAGACTCCCGAGCCATAGCGTGGCGTAGAGCGCCAGCCAGATCGCGCCGAGCGCGTGCCAGTACATCGCCGCGAGCACCGGGCCGTCGTCGGCGCCGGGGCCGTATCGCCCGCGTCGCGCCCGCACCGCCACGAGCGCCAGCGACGGCAGCCCCCCGAGCACGTGCAGCGCGTGCAGCGCCGTGAGCACGTAGAAGGTCCACGCGTAGAGCGACGAATCGATCGCAAGGTGCTGCCGCAGCATGGTCCACCACGCGGCCGACTGCGACGCGAGGAAGAGGAGCGCCGACGCGAGCGCCGCCGCCGCCGCGTGCGCGCATCGACGCGTCCGTCCCCGCCTCGCCGCGCCGA
>VGXK01000071.1 GCA_016873355.1 Phycisphaerae bacterium
CAAGATCCGCCTGCTTCGCCCTCCTTGCCACACTCGTCTCGCCAACGCCAGCTCGCTACGCCTGAGTCGTCACCGCTCTAACTCCGGGCCATCGAACCGGGCGTCGGCCTTGACAGGTTCGCGGCAACCCCTATCCTGCCCGATTCCCCCATGCCCCGGCAGACATTCCATGCCAAGCCCGGCCAGGTGAAGACCTCGTGGCGTCATGTCGACGCTTCGGGCAAGGTCTTGGGCCGTCTCGCGACCGAGGTCGCCACCGTGCTCATGGGCAAGCATCGTCCCGAGTACACGCCGAACGTCGACACCGGGGACGCGGTCATCGTCACGAACGCGGCGAAGATCGTGCTGACCGGCCGCAAGGCCGAGCAGAAGACGCTTCGGCGCTGGTCGGGATATCCCGGCGGACTCAAGGTGGAGACCTACGGCGATCTGCTCACGAGCAATCCCGAGCGCGTGGTCACCGCCGCGATCGTCCGCATGCTGCCCCGAGGCAGGCTCGGTCGCCGCTTCGCCCGCAAGCTTCGAGTCTTCGCGGGAGAACAGCACGGGCACGGCGCGCAGCAGCCGATTCCGATGCAGAACTCTTCCGCTCGCTGAGCCGCCCACCGATTTCCGACGCACGCCATGACCACCCTGCCGACCGACATCGTTTCGACGACCGCTCGAGGCCCCGACGCCCGCGGCTGGTGGTGGGCCACCGGTCGCCGCAAGACCGCGGTGGCCAGGCTTCGCATCAAGTCGGGCAAGGGCGACTTCACGATCAACGACCGGCCCTTCGAGTCGTTCTTCGTGGAGGAGCGTGATCGCAAGGCGATCGGCGCCGTGCTCGACAAGACCGGCACGCGGGGGAAGATCGACATCAAGGCGAGCACCACCGGCGGCGGATTCACCGGCCAGGCCGGTGCGGTAATCCTGGCGCTCGGACGGGCCCTTCTCGCCTTCGACGCGAACCTCGAGCCGATCCTCCGCGAGGGCGGCTACCTGACCCGCGACGCCCGCAAGGTGGAGCGCAAGAAGTACGGTCAGGCCGGCGCGCGTCGCCGCTTCCAGTTCAGCAAGCGCTGAGTTCGTCGACGATCGTCGACGTGGCGGCACTGCGCGCCGATCGCCGCTCGAACCGGGCGACCCCCTTTCGCCGCACCGGCGTTCATGCCGTGCCGAACTTGGCCCAGGCGTCGGTCAGGCGCCGCTGGAGCAGCGACGGCGACACCGCCTCCTCCCTGGCCAGCTCGCGCACCGTCAGGGGCGGCGAGCCGTTCCAGCCGAAGCGGCGCTCGAGCAGCGAGCGCTCGACCCGCGGAAGCGACGCGGCCCGCTCGGCGCATCGACACCACGAATTCGCGGCGTCGCGCCACGGTTCGACGAGCGCCTCGAGATCCACGCGAGGCGGCGTCCGCCCCGGCACGCGCGCAATCGCGCGACGCTCGAGCGCGACGATCGGACTCCGCGCCAACTCCCGATCGACCACGAGCGCGGCGTGGCGAGCCACCCGGAGGCGCGCTTCGGCGGCTTCGAGCGAGTCGGCGGCGTCGATCGCCGCCATCGTCACCGCCCCCACGCGCCGCAGCGCCGACGCGAGAGCGTGCTCCGCGATCGACGCGAGCGGCGCGCGGAGCATCGCCTCGAGTCGACCGAGCGCCGCCGGAAGGCAGTGGACGAGCAGCGTTCTCCGCAGCAGGCACGCGAAGCGAAGGTCGGTCTCGATGCGGTCGAGCGCATGGCTCGTGGGCGCGGCCGGCAGCGCCGCGATTCCGCGCGACGCGCGCCAGAGCAGGAATCGCATCGCGACGAGGCGCCGACACGCGTCGAGTTCGCCCGTGCGACCGACGATCGAGATCGGCGGCGTCCGCTCGAGCAGCGTCGCGGACTCGTCGGGAAGCGGGCGCGAGTGCAGCCCGTGCCGGATCGATTCGGGCGCAAGCAGCACCTCCTCCGCCATCGGCAGCTCGAAGGTGGGCAGCAGTTCGACGCGCGGCAGCGAGAGTGCGCGGAGCGCCGCGCGGCGTCCCGCGTTCACGGCACGCCAGGTGGCCGCCTTGTCGCGCCCGATGCGACGCGCGATGCGGCGCGGATCGATCCCGCGGCGCCAGGCTCGGAAGGCAAGCCGAACGTCTTCCCGGGCGCGGCGCCGTCGGCGGCCGAAGGGAAGGTCCGTCGACGCGAGGAACCGGCGAACGCGCCGAGGTTCGAGCGACTGCCGTTCGGCCAGGATCGAGATCGCTTCCGCCAGCGCCATCGGGCGCTCGCGCGCCAGCTGCTCGGCAGCGGTCCGCATCGAGGCGCGCTGCTCGTCGGAGAGTTCCGACGCTCGGCGCCGCATCGGACGATCGGCCAGGCGCCGCGAGCGGAAGCGCTCGAGCGACTCGAGGTAGCAGCCCACGCGTCGCGACCCGGAGCGGGCGGCCGTGCTCGCATCCGCTTCCGCATCCGCGCCCGCGCCATCGCCCGCGCCATCGCCCGCGCCATCGCCCGCGCCCGCGCCCGCCGCGCCGAATTCGATCCAGTGCACCGGCAATCCAAGGTCGCGGTAGCGAAGCAGCGATCGCGTGGAGACGCCGGCGATCCGCGCCGCGTGCTCGAGCGTGACGGCGCCGCCGGGACGATCGTCGGCGCGAAGGCCGAGTCGCTCGCTCACCAGCTCGACGAAGGTCGAGAGGTCCCGAAGCAGCGCCTGGCCGACGAGTCCGCCGGCGGCGGAGTCGTCCTCGTCGTCGGACGACTCGGGACGGAAGCCGGTGACCTCGCGGATCACGCTCGAGCGCTCGTAGACGCTCATCGGCTCGAGCCGCATCGCGAGCGCCTCGGCCGCGAGCATCTGCCGTCGAAGCGACTCCGCCGGCGCGAACCGCACGCCGTCGTACAGCGCCTTGAGTGCCGCCGTTCGAAAGCGAGGCCGACGCGGCACCGGCTACCTCGCGCCGATCGCCGGCTCCGCGGAGGCACGCTCCGCCGTCGCCGCCGCGGTCGAGTCCGATGTCGATGCACCGCCCGAGCCTGCCGGCGCCGCCGGCGTGCTCCAGGGCCGAAGCGCCTCCGCGAGCTCGCGATCGCCCGTCGCAAGCCCGTGCGCCGTCGCCTTCGAGAGGAAGAGCTCGAGTGCCCGCGCCTGGGGAGCCGCGTACTCGAAGTCGAGCAGCTCGCCGAGATAGCGCCGCGCCGTCTCGACCTCGAACCCGTGCGCCCGCGCGTGCGCCGACGCGATTTCGTCGATGCGATGTCGATTCGCGCGGCGGCGATGATCGAGAATCGCGGCCACGGTGCGCAGCCGCGCCGACTCCGTCGGCGTGCGCTCCCGAGGCGCCATCCAGATCGCGAAGACGAAGGGCGCTCCCGTCATCTCGCGCCACGCCTCGCCGAGATCGAGTCGGTGCGGGAACTCGTCGTCGCGCGGCGCATGATCGACCGCCTTGTCGCCGATGAGCAGGATCGCCTCGCATTCCGCGCGGTCGTCGCGATCGTCGTCGTAGGAACGCACGACGGGCGACGCGCCGTAGCGCTCGCGAAGGATGATCTGCGCCAGCGCGACGGAGGTGTGGCTCTCGCGGTCCGCATCGAGCCGGGCGATCTCGCCGAGCGGGCGCCGCGAGAAGAGCCGCACCGTGAGCGTCTCGCCGTGGCACGACAGGCAGCCGACGGGAACGATCTCGAGCGAGCGCCGGCTTCGCAGCAGGTCGATCGAGGAGCCGAGCGCAAGCTGCACCTCGCCCGCGTCGAGCAGATCGACGAGCCGGGCGGGAACCTCGTGACGAAGTTCGATGCCCGCGAGCCGCTCGAGTCCGTCGATGAGCGGCAGCGTGTTCAGGTACCGCACGACGCCGATGCGGAAACGCTCTCCCGTCTCGCCTTGCATGCGGGCACGATAGTGGCACGAATGCGGCTTCGCTTGCAGGCTGCCGCCCTGCGCCGTCGGAACCCCGGCAAATCACGCCGGCGCCGCGCCGAACTGCTCAGGAACGAGTCGACGCCCGCAGCTCGACGAGGTCGATCGTCAGGCCGGGACCGAACGCGACGAGCGATGCGTCGCCCCGTCCGCCGCGCCGCCTCCAGCGCTCGAGCACGAAGAGCACGGTGGCGGAGCTCATGTTGCCGCACTCGCGCAGCACGCCGCGCGAGTCGCCGATCGCACCGCGCGATCCCGTGGGAATCGCCGCCTCGACGGCGTCGATCACCGCGGGCCCGCCGGGATGGAGCAGCACCGTCGACTGCGCGAGCGAGAGCTCGGCGAGCGACGCGGCGAGCGATCCGGGCACGTCGCGCGACAGCGTCATCTCGAAGCCGCGATCGGTGACGGTCCAGCTCATCGCGTCGAGCGTGCCCTCGATCGTGCGCGAACGCCCGGGGAGGACCGCGAGCGAACCCGAGTCGATCGAGCCCCGCACGGCGCCTTCTCCGGCGCGCGGTTCGTGATCGACGGCGTCCCGGTCGGCCCCGCCCTCGCCGACCACCGCCGCCGCGGCGCCGTCGGCGAAGAGCGCGCTCGCCACCAGGTTCTGCGGATCGCGATCGTTCCTCAGATGCAGCGAGCAGAGCTCGACGCAGACGACGAGCGACACGGCGCCTCGCTCGGCGCCGGCGTGCGCCGCGGCGGCGCGCAATCCGCACACGCCGCCGAAACAGCCCATGAATCCGATCTGCGAGGTGCGCACGCCCGCATCGAGCGCGAGCGCCGAGACGAGCCGGCGCGGCACGCCCGGCGCGGAGAAGCCGGTGCAGGTGACGACCACGAGATCGGTCACCTGCGACGCGCTCATGCCCGCGTCGTCGAGCGCGCGACGGGCCGCCGTCGCGGCGAGCTTCGTCGCGTGCGCGTCGAAGAGCTCCATTCGCGCGGCCGTCGACAGCGGCAGCACCTCGCCGAGCGAGATCACAGCGTGCCGTCGCTCGATCGAAGTGCCGCGCCAGATCCGCTCCCAGCGGGTTCGCTCCGCGCCGCGCAGGCCGAGCATCGCCGCGATCTGCTCGCAGACTTCCGACTGCGGACGCGCACGCGCCGGCAGGGCCGTGCCGAGACCGAGCAGCCGGGGTGCGGGGCGATCGCCCGAGCGCTCGCGCCGCTCGGAGCGCAATCTCGTGGCCGCATCCGCGACGGCGCCATCGCCCGAGCCCGCGCTCGAGCCCCCGCCCGAGCCCCCGCCCGCGCCTGCGCTCCGGCGATCGCGCACCGTCGTACCCGCGCCCGCGTCGACGCTTCCGCGTTCGCTCCGGTTCACGCCGCCACCACCCGTCGCACGATCGCGCCCGGAAGGATTGGAATCGAGCCCGCCGCTCGCAGCAGAGTGGCCACGGCGGACCGCCGCCCCGCCGCCGCCCCGACGCCGCCGAGCCAGCGAAGCCGGCGCTGGCGGCCCGCGAACCTCGCGCGATGCGCGGCCGCGTATCGATCCGCTGCGCACTCATCCCAGCGCTCGGTGGCGATCACATGGCTGGCGAGCAGTTCGGCGCCTTCGAACGCCCACGCCATTCCCTCGCCGGTGAACGGCTCCTCGTACCCGGCCGCGTCGCCGACCAGCGCCACGCCCGGCGCATTCGGCGCGGCAACGCCCTGGGCGAGCGCCACGCGTGCCGGTCGCCACGGCAGCGGTCCGGTCGCGTGCATCGTCGACGCGATGCTCGAATGCGCGCCGACGATCGATCCGTCGCACGGCAGCGCCTCGAGAAGCGGCCGAAGCGCGACGCTCGCCAGCGCCCAGCGCCGAATCACTTCGAGCGGCGACGACGACTCCCGCGTGCGCCCGCGATCGATGAGTGCGGCGACGACCACGCGATCCTCGCTCCGCACGAGACCGAGATAGCCGCCTCGTGCCAGGTGGATCTCGATGCTCCGCTCCGGCACGCCGATCGAGTCGCCGACTGCGGCCGAGATGGACCATGAGACGCCGTAGCGGCGCAACCCCGCGCTTCGGTACGGCGCGGCGCTGCGGCGCTCGCGCCACGACGCGGTCGATGCTGCCATTCCGAACGCCCGGGCCACGCCGCTGCCCACGCCGTCGGCGCCGATCACCAGCGCGGACTCGAGTTCCGCGCCGCACGCGCGGCTCGACGCCCGGAAGTCGCGCGTGATCGTTGCGGCGCCTTCGACGACGACGGCGCCGGACTCCCTCGCGACCCGACGCAGCGCCGCGTCCATTCGCGCCCGATCGACGATCCATCCGGCGCGATCACCGAGCGACTCGTCGAGCATGAGCACGCCCGTCGAATCGTGCAGGCGCCAGCGCTGCGTGCATGCCGAGGCCGCGTGCGCCACGACGCCGCGAAGCCCGAGTCGATCGAGCGTCGAGAGCGCTCGCGGCGCCAGGCAGCAGCCGCAGCACTTCGATTGCGTTTCCGCGCGACCCTCGAAGAGCGTCACCTCGCGTCCCGATCGCGCCAGCATTGCGGCCGCCGTCGCCCCCGCGGGCCCGCCGCCGACGATCACGATCGGATCGGGCCTCATCGATCGCGGATCGTAGCCGCGGTCCGATCGATGCCGGACGCAGGCCGCGCATCCCGCGCGCCTCGCCACGAACGGGCGGCGCGAAGCCGCGGCACCGCGTACGCCGCGATCATCGTCGAGATTCCCGCGACGAGCGCCGCGAACATGACGACGCGTGCGACCGATCCCGTCGGCCCATCGATCTCGCGCGTGAGTCGAACCGTCAGGCTTGCGTACCCCGCCACGAAGTAGACGAGGCTCGACAGGAAGAACGGCTTCCAGTTGTGAACCGCGCTCATCGCCGCCACCGCGATCACGCACGCGAAGAAGACGATCTGCCAGAGCATCCACCAGGGGCTGCCCGCGTCGCGCTCGATCACGAGCAGCGGGAAGAGCACCCAGGTGGGCGCCACGATGCGAACGAAGTTCGCGAGTCGGATGCGAAGCGGCGTGCGCCGCCGTTGCAGGAGCAGCGCGAGCGCGATCACCGGAATCGCCGCGGCGATGAATGCCGCCGCGCGCCGGGTGCTGTCCCGGAAGTCGTCGAGCAATCCCAGCGTGATCAGGTCGGCGCCGTACCACGCGGCGACCAGGAGTCCGCCGAGAATCGACGCGACGCCGATCGACGCCATGCTCCATGCGTCGCGCGGCGGCGAGAGTCCTTCGCCCGCGTCCTGTTCCCGGCGCTCCTCGCGCGAGTTCCCTCGGATTCCCATCGCGAGCGCGATCGCGCCCCCGAGCACGAGCCAGCCGCCCAGGAGCAGCATCGAGTGCTCGTCCCGCGCCCGGAAGAAACCGGCCGAGGCGAAGGCGGACGTCCAGAACAGCAGCGCCGCCAGGCTCGCCATCGGCGTGAGCGCCGCCGCTCCGGTGACCCGGCGCAGAGCGATCGATCCGATCAACCACGCGGCGGCAACCACGAGAAGCTGCTCGTTCCACCCACCCATCCATTCACCCAGCGTCGGCGAACGGCTTCGGTCGAGCAGCGCCACGAGCTGATCGGAGGCGTTCGTCACCACCCGATCGCGAACGGGAACGTCGACCGGCCCGTCCACGGCCGGCGCAAGCCATCCCGTTTCCCGGAGCAGCTGAAGCGTGCTCACCGCGATCGCAAGATCGACGACGATGAAGAACCCGAGCGCGATCCTCGTTTCGCGCCGCGCCTGCAGCACGAGCGCCGCGATCGCGAGCACGAGCGCGGTGGCGGCGGGAACGAGCCAGCGCATCCACGGCGTCGATTCGAACGATTCCCACGCGAACCAGAGTCCGGCCGTCAGCGCCGTGAGCGACATCCACCCGCCGAAATAGAGCGCCACCTGCGACGGAACGAGCCGGCGCGCGTCGACGAGCCAGTGCGTGTCGGGCCGGCGCACGCGCTGCAGCCGGTCGGCGAGCGCCTCGGCCTCCGCGTCGGTGACGAGCGACTGCAGCCGCCACCGCTCGACGTGCGCGAGCGTGGTGTCGACCTGATCGAAGAATCGAGCCTGAAGGATCGCGGGCCGCGCCGTGACCTCCTCGCCGCGGCGCCATCGATCGAGGTCGGCGAGCATCGCGGCGGCGTCGCGGTAGCGCCGCGCGAGCTCCGGTTCGAGCGCCGCCAGGCAGATGCGCTGGAGCTTCGCCGGAGTCTCGGGCGCTCGCTCCTGCGGCAGGCGGTAGTCGACCGCGAGCGCGCGGGCGCGGCACGCGTCGACGGTCGAGTCGGGAATCGGCCGTTCCCCCGTCAGCAGCAGGTAGAGCATCGCGCCGAGCGCGAAGACATCGGACGCGGGCACCGCGCGGCCGTCCCGATCGAGCTGCTCGGGCGCCGCGTAGCCGGGCGTGCCGAACGCCCGCCCGCGCGAGCCGCCGCCGCGCATGGCGAGTCCGAAGTCGACCACGACCGGTCGGCCTCGCCGATCGACGAGCACGTTCGACGGCTTGAGATCTCCGTGCACGATGCCGCCGGCGTGCAGCGCCGCCACCGCGTCGACGACCGGCCGCAGCAGCGCCA
>VGXK01000072.1 GCA_016873355.1 Phycisphaerae bacterium
CAACGAGCGATCGATCCGAAGCGGCATCGTGCTTTCGGAGAACGGCGTCGAGCTTCCGCAGTCGAAGTCGCTGCACGCCGACATCCGCGATCGCGGCGCCGGCGCCTGGAGCCATTGGAATCGGGTGATTCTCTTCAGCACGAGCGACGGAAGCGATCCCCGCACGAACGGTCGTCGCTACACCGTTGTCGGCCTGACGCTGCCGATTCGCATCGGGTCCATCCTGCTGGCGCTCGCGGCCGGCTTCCTGGCGATTCGGGGCGTTCTGCGCATGCTTCGTGCCCCGCGCACGCAGCGCGAGCGCCCGACGGCGCCGATCGCGGCCGTCGCCGACGCGCGCGACGCATCGTCGCCTGGGCCCGACGCCGCTCCGGTGGCGCGAGGCCGTCGATGGCTGCTCGCATTGGCATCCGCCGGCGTCAGCGTGCTCGCCATTTCGCTGCTGATCGTCGGCCTCGAGCTCGTGCTGCGATGGACCGCGCCCGCGCCCGTGCCCACCACGCTCGAGCTCGCGGAGGGACTGGGATGGACTCGATACGGCGGACCCCATCGACCCATACCCGAGCCGCGATCTCCGTCACCGGATTCATTCCTGGTGCTCTTCGTCGGCGACTCGTTCTCGCACGCGCGCCAATGGGGCGATCTCACCATCGAAGCGCTGAGGGCGCGCGGCATCGACGCGATCGGCGAGGAGTGCGGAGTTTCCGGCTACGGAACGGTGCAGGAACTCATGGTGTTGCGCCGATTCCTGCCCGAACTTCGACCGCACGCGGTCGTGCTTCAGGTCTATCTCTGGAACGACCCGCGCGACAACTGGCCCTTCCCCGGCATCTGCTACAACGCGCGCATGACGCAGCGTCCGTACATGGATGAGGACGGCGTCGTGCACGAGCCTTCCTCGTGGCTCATTTCACTTCGCCGTTGCGAAGTCTGGAAGCGACTGCTCGAACCGCTGCTTGATCCGATGCGCGTGTCGGCAGGACGCGATCGCCTGGCCGCCGACGGCATCGACGCGATCGCGGAGCGCCGCGAGCGCCTCGTGATCGACTATTCCACGCTCGACTCCTGGGCGCCGCTCTATCAACCTTCGCGACAGGACGGCGCGTACATGCGCGGCGCATGGGAGAGCACGGAGCGGGCCCTTCGCGCGATCCGCGACCTCTGCGCCGCGCACGGAGTCGCGCTGGCCGTCCTGGCCGTCGACCAGGCGTTTACCGTGGAACCGGCGGCGGCCGAAGCATCGGTTCCCGAAGCGCTTCGCACCGGCGGCGACTGGGACACGGAGTTGCCGATGCGGCGTCTGCACGCGATCACGACGAGGCTGGAGATCCCGCTCTTTGATCCGATGCCTGCGTTGCGCTCGCAGCATCGGGAAACCGGCACGACGCTCCACGACGGCCCCGGCATGGGCGCACACCTGCTGCCGAGGTCGGAAGCGACGCTTTCCGACGCCGTCGTCCCCTGGCTCGAGCGAATCGCGCGGGACCGCGCGGATCAGCGCTTGCGATAGCGGCCCTTGAGCCCGCGGCTTCCGTTGCTCTCGAGCACCGGCTTCACCATCTTGCCGTCGGAACCCTTGTAACCCTCCATGAGCCGCTTCCACGCCGCGGCGACGCTCGCGGGCTTGACGCCGGCGGCCTTGCAGAGTTGCTCCTTGGTGATCCAATCCTTGCCCGCCTTCGAGGCGAGCGCGGCATACGCCTTCTGCACCTCGGCGGCGCTCGAGCGATATCGCTTTCCGCCCCGCGAGCGACGAACGGCGCCAGATCCCTTCGGACGACCGGGGCCGCGCGGGCGCCCCAGGCTGAATCCCGTGGCCCTTGCCACGAGTTTCGTCAGGTTTTCGTAGGCGCCCGAGAGTTGATCGTGCGCCACCTTGAGCGCGCGGAGCTCGCTGAGCTCCTTGACCATGGACTCGAGCTGACGCTGCAACGAATTGGATGACTTGGGCATGGCGGCGAGTATAGCCGATTGAGAGAACAGCAACATGATTCGACGATCCATTGACTCCCTCGTGATGCCGGTCGGAATCTCCCTTGAACTGGGAATCGCGGCATTGCTGCTCATCATTCTTTTTCGCAAACAAGCACGGCCGATCGGGCGTCGAATCGCATGTGCGCTCGGCATCGTTTCGATCCTGATCCTTTATGCGTCGTCCATCCGTTTGACGGCCGAGGGTCTGACGGCGTTCGTCGAGCGCGATTACCCGCCGCTGCCGATCGATCGGATCGAGCCGGTCGACGCGGTGTTCGTTCTCGGCGGAGGCAGCGTGCCGATCCGCCGGCGCGACGGTTCGTTCGGCCTCGAAACCGGTCCCCGCTTCGAGGCGGCCATGGAACTCGTGTCGGCGAACCGGGCGCGGATGCTCGTGCTCTCCGGCTGCGGCTCGCAGGCGCCCGGGGATCCTCGCGGCGAGGGCGATCATCTGCGCGATCAGGCCCTTCGGCGAGGCGTCGACGCGGAGCGGATCCTGATCACGCCGTTCGTTCGAACCACCGGCGACGAGGCGCGCGCCATCGCCGAGCTCTCGAAGCAGCACGGCTGGTCGCGCGTGGCGATCGCAACCGACGCGGGGCACATGGGCCGAGCGCTCGCGCTCGCCCGAGCGGAGGGCGCGCCGGCCGTTCCCTTCACCACGGGCTACGACCCGCCGCTGCCGGCGCAGCCCGCGCTGCTGGGATGGCTGCCGACGGCGGCCGCGCTCCATCGAACGACGCAGGCCTGGCACGAAATCCTCGGGCGACTCGCACCCTGAACGACGCACGGTCTCCCTCCATGGGCGGCGCGTGCGCCGGCGCTCGTCGTCAGAGCCCGCGATAGAGATCGATCGTCTCGTCGATCATGCGTTCGAGGCCGAAGCGCGAGCGGACCCAGCGAGGACCCGCGGCGGCCATCGACGCGTGAAGCGCCGAATCGTCGAGCAGTCGAAGCACGGCTTCGACGATCCCGGCTTCGTCGCCGATCGGTCGAACGAATCCGGTGGCGCCGGGATCGATCGCGTCGCCGGCGCCTCCCGCGGCCGTCGTCACGGGAGGACAGCCCAGATGCTGCGCCTCGAGCAGGACGTTCGGCGTTCCCTCCGCCTTGGAGGTCAGCAGAACCACGCGCGACTCGGCGAGAATCGTCGGCACGTCCTCGCGACGACCGAGGTGATGCATGCGCTTCGCATGACGCGAGCGCTTCATGCTGCGGCGGATCTCCCGCTCGAGACGGCCGGCGCCGGCGAGCAGTACCTGCGCGTTCGGCGCCCGATCGAGCACGCGCTCGGCGACCCGCACGAACACCTGCGGCTGCTTCTCGTCGGCCATGCGGAAGACGCCGGTCACGAGCGGAACGGCCGCGGGAATGCCGAGTTCCGCGCGAAACGCCGCGCGGACCTCGAGGCTCGGCCGCTCCACGTGCGAGAAGTCGACGCCGTTCAGGATCACGCGGAAGCGCTCGAGCGGAATGTCGAGCCACTTCGCGTAGTCCTCGGCGCCCGCCTTCGAGTTGTTGACGAGGAGCACGTTCGGCATCGCCGCGAGCGCGCGGTACCACTCCTCGAACCACGGCTCGCGCAAGTGCGGCATGTGCATGGGACTCACGTTGCGAGTGCTCAGGATGATGCGCGGCACCCCCACGATCGCCGCCGCAGCGCCGCCCCAGAGATTCGTGTGATCGAGCCAGCAATGGAGAACGTGCGGGCGACGCACGAGCAGTTCGCCCGCCAGATCGCTCACGCGCGGTCGCAGCACGAAGGGAATTGCGCGAAGTCGTTCCGCCAGGCCCGGCCGCGCCGCAAGCTCCGACTCGAAGCTCGGATCGAAGCGATCCCCTGCCACGCTCACGGGCACGCCCGCCCGCTCGATCGCGGCGCGATAGTGACCGAGCGAACCGCGCAGTCCCTCCGTCACCATGAGCTCGGCAAGGCGGTATCCGCGCCGCCGCAGGCCCTCGAGCGTGTAGAGCACCTGCCGCTCCGCGCCGCCGGCCTGAAGACTGCCGATCAGATGCATGACGCGAAGCGACGAGGGATCGACGCTCGGCGCTCCCGCGCTCGACGCGACGGCGATCGCGGTCGATCTCGGCGCTCGGTTCGCCCCGTGACCCGTGCCCGTCTCGGCCGACCGCCGCGCCGCCTCGCCGCCCGCAGGCTCCGACGCGCGCGGCGTCTCGACGAGCGCCGCGGCCGACACCTGCGGCGCTTCGGATTCCTCGTAGAGTCGGCTCAGCAGGCGCCGCCGAAGCGGCGCGAGCCGATCCGCCAGCCCCGGCGCCAACTGGCGCACGATGCGGATGCCTCGCTTCGCGGCTCGTCGCGCCAGTGATCCGCGCGGAAAGAGGTAGCGGTCGTAGACGTGCATGGCGATTCGACGCTCAGAGCGCCCACACCTCGCGCGTGGCGTCCACCATCGCACGAACCGAGAAGCGTCGACGCACGCGCTCCCGTCCCGCCGCCGCCATTCGCGCGCGGCGCTCCGGATCCCGAAGCAGCGAGATCGTGGCCGACACGAGCCCCTCCGCATCGTCGGCGCCGCGCAGTTCGCCGCCGATTCCGCTCTCGACCGCGTCCGGTGCACCGCCGACCGCGGTCGCGACGGGCACGCAGCCGAGCGCCTGCGCCTCGAGAAGCACGTTCGGCATTCCCTCGGCCCGGCTGGCGAGCAGGATCACCTCGCTCGCGGCCATGAGCTCGTGCACGTCGTCGCGACGCCCCAGGTGCCGAATGCGCTCCCGCATCGGCGAGGCGCGCAGGCGGGCGGCAAATTCCCGCTCCATCACGCCGTCGCCGACGTGCACGGCCCACGCCTGCGGAGTCTCGCGCAGCACGCGCTCGACGAGCTCGAGCCAGAAGAGCGGACGCTTCTCGTCCGAGAGTCGGAAGACGCCGAGCAGGATGGGCGCGTCCGCCGACACGCCGATCGATCGACGAACGCCCGCACGATCCCCCCCGCCGACGCCCCCGCCCACGCCGCCGCCGCGCGCGACCGTTCGCCCCTGCGCGGCGCCATCGAGCGACGCCTCGTCGAGCCCGTTGTGGATCACGCGAATGCGCTCGACGGGCATGCCGATCCACTCGGCGTAATCCTTCGCGCCCGCCGCGGTGTTCGCGATCCATCGAATGCGATCGTGCGGCTCGACCCGTGCCAGTTCCGCGTAGAGCTCGCGCATCTCCGGAAGCAGCAGATGCGGAAAGTGGCGCGGACTCACGTTGCGGAGCCCGAGCACGATTCGAGGCACGCCCGCAAGCACGGCGCCGATGGCGCCGCAGATGTTGTTCGGATCGAGCCACGCGTGCAGCACGGTCGGACGCAGGTGCGAACACGCGGCCCAGATGCGGCGCACGTCGTCCACGTAGCCGCCCGGAAGCCTCTGAAGGAGCGTGAAGACCCCCGCGTCGATTTCGAGCCCCTTCGACATCGACTCCGCTTCCTCCACCAGGACGACTCGATCCGCCGACGCGAGCGCGCGATCGCGATAGTGACCATCCGCGCCCTTCAACGGTCGCAGGGTGAGCAGCGTGTTCGGCACGCCGTCGCGCCGCGCTCCCTGCATGAGCAGACAGAGCTGGCGCTCGGCGCCTCCGGGTCCGAGTCCGCCGATGCAGTGAAGCACGCCGACGCTCGGGGCCGCGCTCACCGAGCGCGAACGAAGCGTCGTCGCGACGACGCCGTCCGCTCCGAACAGCGATCCGGTGGCGGGATCGATCTCCGCGTGCGTCTCGGCGCGGAATCCGGCGCGCCAGCGCGCCATCTGGGCCGCGTGCAACGATTCGTTGCGGCGGTCGCCCTTGGCCATCCAGCCGTAGAAGACGCCGCTGGCCGCGCGCTTCACCGGACCGAGCGAATTCGAGATCCACGGCGCGTATCGACGCACTCCGTCGACCGCGGCCTGGAGGGCTCGCGCGAGCGCCGACCGTCGTGGTTGCTTGATGGGCGAGTAGTGGGCCATGGCGACGGCGCGGCCAATCGGCGGCTCTCGTCGAACGGGCGAATATACTCGCCGCCGCTCCGCGCCCGCGATCCACGCCGGCGCATCGATGCCCGCGCTCCATGTCGCTGCTCGTCCTGATCCACCGCCATCGATCGCTGCTCTGGGAACTGCTCAAGCGGGAGATCGGCGAGCGCTACGCCGGCAGCGCGCTCGGTTGGCTCTGGGTCTTCGCGCACCAGGTCTTCCTCGTGGCGCTCTACGCGATCGTCTTCGCGTACATCTTCCCCAGCCGCATCGACGTCTCCTCGTCGATGCCGCGCGACTACGTGACCTACATCCTGGCCGGACTCGTGCCCTGGCTCGCGGTGTCGGAGACGCTCGCGCGCAGTCCGGGCGTGTTCACCGGCAACGCGAATCTCGTGAAGCAAGTGGTCTTCCCGATCGATCTGCTGCCGGTGCGCACGACGCTTGCAGCGATGACGAATCAGCTCGTGGCGCTCGCGCTCCTGCTCGGATGGATGCTCGTGCGCGGAGGCACGCTGCCGGCGACGGTGCTGCTGCTGCCGGTGCTGCTCGTGCTTCAACTCGTGCTGCTTGCGGGGCTTTCGCTGCTCATCGGTTCGCTCAGCGTCTACCTGCGCGACACGAAGGAGTTCGTGCAGCTCTTCACCGCCGCGGGACTCTTCCTCGTTCCGGTGCTCTACCTTCCCGAGTGGCTTGATCGCGTGTGGCCGGGCATTCGCGCCGCGCTGTATGTGAATCCGTTCAGCTACCTCGTCTGGTGCTGGCAGGATTGCCTCTACTTCGGTCGCATCGAACATCCGGCCGCGTGGATCGTGCTGCTGATCGTGTCGCTCGTCTCCTTCTCGTTCGGTCGACTCGTGTTCGAGCGGCTTCGCGTGGGGTTCGGAGAGCACCTGTGAGCGCGGACGCGGGCATGAGGGCGAGCGCGAACGCCGTCGCCAGCGCCGGCGCCGATGCAGGCGCCGTCGCCGGCGCGCCGCCGACCGGCGCCCCGACGACGGAACCGGTCGTCGTCGTCGATCGGCTCTCGAAGTGCTACGAGATCTATCCGCGCCCGATGGATCTGCTGATCGAACTGCTCCTGCGCCGCAAGGCGCACTGGGAGTTCTGGGCGCTGCGCGACGTATCGCTGCGCGTCGGCCGCGGCGAAGTGGTCGGCATCATGGGGCGCAACGGCGCCGGCAAGAGCACGCTGCTGAAGATCCTGATGGGCACGCTCGCGCCGACGTCGGGAACGGCCACGGTGGTGGGCCGCGTCTCCGGAATCCTCGAACTCGGCACCGGCTTTCACCCCGACTACACGGGTCGCCAGAACATCATTCTCGGCGGCATGTGCCTCGGCATGAGTCGCGAGGAGGTCGATGCGAAGACGGCGTCGATCATCGAGTTCAGCGAGCTCGAGCGCGCGATCGACCGACCGTTCAAGACCTATTCGACCGGCATGCAGGCGCGACTGACCTTCGCCACGGCGGCGGCCGTCGATCCCGACGTCTTCGTGGTCGACGAGGCGCTCGCGGTGGGCGACGCGAAGTTCCAGCGCAAGTGCACCGATCGGTTCCGCGAGCTCGTGGAGCGCGGCAAGACGATCCTGCTCGTCTCGCACAACACGAACGCGATCGTCACGCTCTGCTCGCGCGCCGTGCTGCTCGACGAAGGCCGCGTGGTGATCGACGATTCGCCGCGCGTGGTGGCGAACGAGTACCACCGCATGCTCTTCGGCGGCGGCGGTCTCGGCACCGACGAGGCGGAGCGCGTGGCGCGCACCAGGGCGGCGCAGGCGGCCGTCCACGCGACGCGCGGAGCGCCGGAGTCCGCGTCGAGCGGCACGACCCGCGCGTCGTCCGATGCGGCGACGACGAGCGCCTCGTCGCGCGATGCGGCTCGAACGACGAGTGCGCCCGCGATCGCCGCCGATCCGAATCCGCCCGCGGGAATGGACGCGCCGGCGGTGGTGTCCGAGCCGCTTCGCTTCGGCGACGGTCGCGTCGAGATCGTGGACTGCACGCTGCTCGGTCCCGACGGACGCCCGACGACGCTGCTTCATCCGGGCGAGCGCGTGCGCTTCGAGCTGACGGCGGTCTGCCATCGCGACGTGGGCGATCTCGTGGCGAGCTTCTACATCAAGGATCCGCGCGGCGTGGAGATCCACGGCACGGACACGCAGCTGCTTCAAATCGCCGCGCCGGTCATGCAGGCGGGCCAGGTCTTCCGCGCGATCATGGAGATGCACAATCGACTCGGCGCCGGTGACTACCTGTTGAGCTACGGCTTCGGCGACTCCGAGGGATTCAAGTTCGACTACCGGCACGACGCGATGATCTTCCGCGTCACCCAGAATCCTCGCGTCTACCACGCGTGCAAGGTGGACCTCGAGGTGTCGTACCGGTTCGAGCTCGTGGGAACGCCGTC
>VGXK01000073.1 GCA_016873355.1 Phycisphaerae bacterium
GGCGATCGCGCGCGGTGACGCGCCAGGAGCACGCTCCGATCCTCGAGGCGACCTCGCTGCGCCGCACCTACCGCATGGGCGCCGTGCGCGTGGAGGTGCTGAAGGGCGCGTCGATCGAGGTGCGCCCCGGCGAGTGGGTGGCCGTGCTCGGAAGCTCCGGGAGCGGCAAGAGCACGCTGCTCCATCTGCTCGGCGCGATCGATCGCCCCGATCCCGCCGGCGGTTCGATCCGGTTCGAGGGCGTCGATCTCGGTCGACTCGCCGGCCGCGCCCGCGATCGCTTCCGCCGCGACGCGGTCGGCTTCGTCTTCCAGTTCTATCACCTGCTGCCGGAGCTCTCGGTGCTCGAGAACACGCTGCTGCCCGCTCGCATCCAGCGAGGTCCGGTGGCGTGGATGCTCGCGCGTGAGTCGGCGCGGCGTCACGCGAGGGAGCTGCTCGAGTCGTTCGGACTCGGCCATCGATTGAAGCATCGGCCGCGCGAGCTCTCCGGAGGCGAGTGCCAGCGCGTGGCGATCGCGCGGGCGCTCGTGAATCGGCCGAAGGTGCTGCTCGCGGACGAGCCCACCGGCAACCTCGACGCCCGCACGGGCGGCGAGATCCTCGACCTGCTCGCGGCGCGACATCGCGACGGACTCACGATGGTGATGGTGACGCACGACGCGAGCGTCGCGGCGCGCGCCGACCGCGTGGTTCGGCTCGTCGACGGTCGCGTCCAGGATGGATGATCGTGGGCTCGCTCGACGCAACCGGCATCTCCATCCTCTTCTTCTCACTGGCGCTGCTGCTCGGTGCGGCGCGGGTGATGGGCGAACTGGCGCGGCGCCTGCGCCAGCCCGCCGTGCTCGGCGAGATCCTGGCGGGCGTGCTGCTCGGCCCGACGGTCTTCGGCGCGCTCGCGCCGGATTCGTTCGCGTCGATCTTCCCGTCGACGGGCGGCGGCGCGGTAGCGCTGCAGGGCATCACCACGCTCTGCGTGGCGCTCTTCATGCTCGTCGCCGGAATGGAGATCGACTTCTCGAGCATCGTGCGCCTGCGCAAGTCGGCCCTGCTCATCGCCTCGTGCGGCATCTCGGTGCCGTTCGTGACGGGCTTCCTGCTCGGGCGCTTCGCCTCCGAGTGGGTCGGCATGGAGCCGGGCGCGGATCCGCTCGCGTTCAGTCTCTTCCTCGGCATCGCCCTCTCGATCGCGGCGCTGCCGGTGATCGCCAAGATCCTCATGGATCTCAATCTCTACCGCTCCGACCTCGGCATGGTCGTGGTGGCGTCGGCGGTGGTGCACGACCTCGTCGGCTGGCTCGTCTTCGCCGTGGTGCTCGCGCTCATCCATGCGGGCGGCGCGGTGCACGGCGGCGCCGGCGCGACCGCCGCCGCGCCGTCGCTGCTCACTTCCGGCGGCGGCGTCGGTCTCACGATCGTGATGACGCTCGTCTTCGCGGCGCTCATGCTCACCGTGGGGCGCTGGGCGATCGACCGCCTGCTTCCGTGGATCCAGGCGCACACGCAGTGGCCGGCGGGCGTGCTCAGCTTCGCGATCACGCTGGGGCTCGCCGGCGCCGCGACGACCGAGTGGATCGGCGTGCACGCGATCTTCGGCGCGTTCCTCGTGGGCGTCGCGATCGGCGACAGCGATCACCTCGAGCAGCGCACGCGCGCGACGGTCGAGCAGTTCATCGCGTCGGTCTTCGCGCCGATCTTCTTCGCATCGATCGGACTCAAGGTCGACTTCGTGGCGAACTTCGATGCGTCGCTCGTGGCCACGATCCTGCTCATCGCCTGCGCCGGCGAAGCGCTCGGCAGCTCGCTCGGCGCGCGACTCGCGGGATTCCCGGGGCGGCAGGCGTGGGCGATCGGCTTCGCGCTGAACGCGCGGGGCGCCATGGAGATCGTGCTCGCCATGCTCGCGCTCCAGGCGGGCGTCATCGGCCCGCGGCTCTTCGTGGCCCTCGTCATCATGGCGCTTGTGACGACGGTCGTGGCGGGGCCGATCATGCAGTGGGTGCTGCGCCGGCCGCGCCCCGCGCGCCTGCGCGACCACCTCACCGCGAAGACCTTCCTCCCCTACATCGTGGCGCCGACGAACGAGTCGGCGATCCGGCGCATGGCGGTCGCGGCGGCGCCGGTGGCGGGCCTCTCGGCGGATGCGATCCACGAGGCGGTGTGGGAGCGCGAGCGCACGATGCCGACCTCCCTGCCGAACGGCCTCGCGGTCCCGCACGGACGCGTCGTCGGGCTCGAGCGTCCGCTCGTGCTCGTGGCGATCGCTCCCGCCGGCGTCTCCTTCGACGCGCGCGACGGCCAGCTCTCGCGCCTCATCGTGATGGTGCTCACGCCCGCCGAAGCGCACCAGGCGCAGCTCGAACTGCTCGCCGACATCGCGCGGACCTTCGGGCGCAAGGAAGTGATCGACCGCGCCGTGGCCTGCGGCGGCTTCACGCGATTCCTCGCCATGCTCAACATGGAGGGCGGCGACTCGGCGCGCGCGTAGCGCCGGCCGAGCAGCGCTCGCGGCGATCGAGCGCCGTGGGTGGTTTCACGGCCCGCTCAGTCGTTCGTGCGGTACCACTTCACCGCTTCGGCGGCGATCGTCTCCACGGGGAATCCGAAGTCCTCCGCGAGCGCCTTCTCCCACGGCTTGCCGCCCTTCACCGCGATCACCCAGTCCTTGAAACGATCCTTGCCGCGCTTCGGAGCCACGCGCGGAACCACGTCGAGCATGAAGTTGCACAGGACATAGCCCACGGCGTAGCCGATCGCGTTCTCGCCGGGCCAGGAGCCGTCCTGGTAGTTCATGCGCATCACGAGCGCGAGGTCGCCCCGGTTGCGGATGTAGTTGACGCCCTGCCCGCGCCTCGACTTGTCGACGGGGCTCCGGAGATTCACGCGCTGCATCGCCATGTGCGCGATGCGCTCGGCGAAGCCCTCGTTCGCCCACTCCGGGAGCTTCGCCGGCGTGAGGTAGCGATGCATGATGCCGTGCGTCGTCTCGTGCAGCAGCACGGCGGTGAACTGCAGCTCGTCGGAATCCCGATAGCTGTTGACGAAGACCTTCGGGCCCTTGATGTTGCAGAGGCCGACCACGCCGTCGGGCACGCGACTTCCGAACGCGGAGGCCTGCACGAGCCGAAAGCGCTCGCGGTTGGGAAAGATGAATACGACCGCCTTGCCCCAGAAGAGATTGATTCCGGGCTCCACCTGGAAGAGCTGCATCACCATCTCGTACATGCCGTCGAGCTGGCCGGCCCAGCGCGAGGTCTCCTGCGCCGAGAGCTCGGAATAGAGCAGGAAGTACTTCGTCTCGACGAGCGAGAGGCGCGTGCCCGCGTCGCGCATCATGCGCTCCGCGTCCTTCTTCATCTCGGCGACGGCCTCCTTCTGCTCCTCGTCCGACATGATCGGCCACGGTTTCGAGCCGAGATCGCCGTCCGGAAGGATGTCCTGCAGGCGCTGCTCCGCGAGCATGCGACGACGCTCCGCGGCGCGCCCGCGCGCCGCGTCGATCTCCGGCGCCGACGCCTTGTCGAGGCGCTTGGCCCGACCGAAGGCGGTCTCCGCCATCTTCTCCCCGTTCGACTGCTCGAGCAGGCGCTCGCCCAGGGTGATCCACTGCACGGCGCTTTTCTCGTCCATGAGCATGCGGAAGACGCGGTTGAGCTCGGGCGCCGCGAACTCGTCCCAGCGGCGCGTGCCGAAGGTGCCGGCGAAGGTCTCCGCGTCCCAGCGCTCCACCTTGCCCTTGACGGCGTGGCCGGAGGCGGTCTTCGTCTTCACCTCGATCGGCGTGACGAGTTCGAACGGCCGCGGCGCGTCCGAGTCGGCGCCGCCCGTGCCGGCGCCTGCGCCCGCGCTCGTGGCAGTGCCGGAGCCCGATCCGTCGCTCGCACCCGCACCGAGCAGCGCGAGCGCGACCGTCAGGGCGAACGCCACTGCGAGCGGAAGCGCGGACGCTTCGCGCGCTTCGCGTCGCGATCGAGAGTCCCATGACGGCTGGTTCATGTGCGCCATTTTGGCAGGCCTGCAAGATCGATTCGTCCGCCAGCGTACGCAGATCGCGAAGAATCCCGCGGCAACTGCGCCTCAAGAGGCGATCCGGGCTCGTCGATCCAATCGAGACGATGCGCGGAACCCCGCGCAGGATCGGCCCCCGGTTTGCTTCGGGAGGCACTGGTCGACTGCGCCGGAACCTAACATCCGGCATCCCGACCCGTCGTCGGGCGTTGCACGGGACCCTTCCGCCCCAGGCGGAGGAAGCAGGAGGACGAATGTTCGAACGACTCACCGATCGCGCCCGCAAGGTCATGGCCCTGGCGAATCAGGAAGCGCAGCGCTTCAACCACGAGTACATCGGGACGGAGCACATCCTTCTCGGTCTCGTGAAGGAAGGCTCGGGCGTCGGCGCGAACGTGCTCAAGAACCTCGACATCGATCTGCGCAAGGTGCGGCTCGAAGTCGAGAAGCTCGTGAAGAGCGGCCCCGAGATGGTCACCATGGGCAAGCTCCCGCAGACGCCCCGCGCGAAGAAGGTGATCGAGTACGCGATCGAGGAAGCTCGGAACCTGAATCACAATTACGTGGGCACCGAGCATCTGCTGCTCGGGCTGCTGCGCGAGCAGGACGGCGTGGCCGCGCAAGTGCTCATGAACCTGGGCCTCAAGCTCGAGGAAGTGCGCGAGGAAGTGCTCAATCTGCTCGGCGCGGGCGCCGAGAGCGAACAGGAAGGCGGCACGCCGGCGCAACCGGAGGCGACGGAGCAGCCCGGTCCGCCGGAAGCGGCTCCCGGCACCGCCACGCGACGCGGCAAAAGCAAGACGCCCGCGCTCGACAGCTTCGGCCGCGACCTGACGGAACTCGCCAAGAGCGGCGAACTCGATCCCGTGATCGGCCGCCAGCGCGAGATCGAGCGCCTGATCCAGGTGCTCTGCCGTCGAACGAAGAACAACCCGGTGCTGCTCGGCGAAGCGGGCGTCGGCAAGACCGCGATCGTCGAAGGACTCGCGCAGTCGATCGTCACGCAGGAAGTGCCGGACCTCCTGTACGAGAAGCGCCTCGTCGTGCTCGACCTGGCGATGATGGTGGCGGGCACCAAGTACCGAGGTCAGTTCGAGGAGCGCATCAAGGCGGTCATGAGCGAGGTCCGCCGCGCCAAGAACGTGATTCTCTTCATCGACGAGCTGCACACGCTCGTCGGCGCCGGCGGCGCGGAAGGCGCCATCGACGCGAGCAACGTGCTGAAGCCGTCGCTCGCGCGCGGCGAGATCCAGTGCATCGGCGCCACCACCTTCGACGAGTACCGCAAGTACATCGAGAAGGACGCGGCGCTCGAGCGCCGCTTCCAGCCGATTCCCGTCGATCCGCCGTCGGCGGACCAGACCTTCGAGATCCTCAAGGGCCTCCGCGACAAGTACGCGGCGCACCATCGCGTCAAGTACACGGACGAGGCGCTCAAGATGGCGGTCGAGCTCTCCGGGCGCTACATCCCGGGACGCGTGCAGCCCGACAAGTCGATCGACGTGATCGACGAGGCCGGCGCCCGCCTGCGCCTCAAGAGCATGACGAAGCCGCCCGATCTCGCCGATCTCGAGGAGCGCATCGAGCGCCTCTCGATCGAGAAGGACGAGGCGGTCAAGAGCGCCGACTACGAGAAGGCCGCCGAGCTGCGCGACCAGGCCGAGAAGCTCCGCAAGGAGAAGGAGCGCGTGCAGCAGACCTGGCGCGAGCGCATGAACGAGGTCGACGGCGTCGTCGACGAGAACGTGATCGCCGAAGTGGTCAGCAAGATGACGGGCGTGCCGCTCACGCGACTCGAGAAGGAGGAGTCGCAGCGGCTGCTCCAGCTCGAGAACGAGCTGCACAAGCGCATCGTCGGACAGGAGGAGGCGGTGAAGGCGGTGGCCCGCGCCATCCGCAAGGCCCGCTCGGGTCTCAAGGATCCCAAGCGCCCGATGGGCTCGTTCATGTTCCTCGGTCCCACCGGCGTCGGAAAGACGCTGCTCGCCAAGGCGCTCGCCGAGTTCATGTTCGGCGACCAGGACGCGCTGATGACGCTCGACATGAGCGAGTACATGGAGAAGCACAACGTGTCGCGCCTCATCGGCGCGCCGCCCGGCTACGTCGGCTACGAGGAGGGCGGCCAGCTCACCGAGCGCATCCGCCGCCGCCCGTACGCGGTGGTGCTGCTCGACGAAGTGGAGAAGGCGCACCCCGACGTCTTCAACATGCTGCTCCAGGTGATGGAGGAGGGCCGTCTCACCGATTCGTTCGGCCGCCACGTGGACTTCAGGAACACGATCCTCATCATGACCTCGAACATCGGCGCCGACGTGATCAAGGGCGGCAGCGCCTTCGGATTCACGAAGCGCAGCGAGGTGCAGGACTACGAGAAGATGCGGAAGGCCCTCATGGGCGAAGTGGAGAAGCACTTCCGACCCGAGTTCATCAACCGCCTCGACGACACGATCGTCTTCCGTCCGCTCATCAAGGAGGACCTGAACCACATCATCGAGTTCGAGCTCGCGAAGGTTCGCGAGCGTCTCCAGGCCAAGGGCATGAAGATGGAGCTCGATCAGGCGGCGAAGGACTTCCTCATCGAGAAGGGCTACAACCCCGACTTCGGGGCGCGGCCTCTGCGTCGGGCGCTGGCCCAGTTCGTCGAGGATCCGCTCTCGGAGAATCTGCTCTCCGGCGAGTTCAATCCCGGCGACACGATCTTCGTGACGCGCGAGGAGGGCAAGGAGCACCTGGCGTTCCGCGCCGAGCACGCGCCGACGCCGCCTCCGCCGGCCGAGCCGGCCGCGGCCTGAGCTCGTGATCGATCGTCTCTGAGCACGCCGGAGTCCGTGCACGATGGAGTGCGCGGGCTCCGGCGCTTCCTTGGCACCCGAGCGCGCGAGCGTGCCACCCGGCCCAGGCTCGCCACGATCGTTACGATGACGCGCGATGCAGCCCCGGCGAGCACGCGTTCCGCGTCCGCGGGTCCTCACCGCGATCCTCATCCCGGTCCAGGCGGTGCTTCTCACCTTCGCGCTTGCGTGGTTCTTCGCGATTCTCGTGGCGCCGGTCGGCGACCCGCATGCGGTGAACGGTCGCGCCTCGATCGACGGTCAGGACGCGAAGGTCACGATCGGATCGCAATTGGGCCGAAGCCACGTGTGGCTGACGTTCGGACGGCGAGCGCTCGTCGACTCGGAGGATCTCGAGCTTCCGGAGATCTCCTTTCCCGGTTGGATCCGTTCGCTCGTCGTTCCGCTCCCCAACCCAGCCTTCGGCGACGCCACGACCGTGACGCGCAACGTCTTCGCGTTCGGCTGGCCGATGCGCTTCACCTGGTACGAAGCGGCGCAGTACACGCAGCGAGCGGACGAGCATGCACGGGTGCGGCTCAACGTGGACGGGCGTGCGCTCGACATGACTCCGTTCGATCTCGCCCCCAGCGCCCCGATGAACGGTGCGACTCGCGTGCTTCCGGAGAACATCCTCTGGGGACCGCTCATCGCGAACACCCTCTTCTTCCTCGTGCTCTTCGCCGGGATCTGGTTCGGGTGGCGGATGCTCCGAGGCGACCGCTGAGTCGGCCGCCGCGGTTCGTCACTCCCGGATCGCGGTGAGCTTCATGCCGTCGCCGATGTAGCGCATCTCGATCGACTTGAAGCGGAACTGCGGCTCGAGCCGCGGCGAGAAGCGCATGCGCAGCGAATTCGTGCCGAACTTCTCGATGACGACGTCGCCGCCGAGCATCGAGAAGCTCATGCGGTTGATCATGGCCATGAGCTCCCGACGATTCTGCGAGCAGAATGCGCGCCACGCCTCCGGACCGCCGCCGCTCGCCTCCCACTTCGCGCGGACCTCGGGATCGAGCAGCTGCTGGTAGAGCGGGTCGTACTCCTCGTTGCGCAGGCCGTTCATGAGATGACCGAGGACCTGGTCGGGCGACCAGGCGCGAAGCACGATCGTGCCGTCGGGCTTCTCCTCCCGCAGCTCGAGCGCCTTGATTCCCTCCCGGGCCTCCTTCTCTTCGCGCTCCTTGCGCTGCTCGTCCGTCTCGTCGAGGATCTCCACGCGCATGACCTGGAGTTTCGCGGGCGCATCCGGATCTTCGCGGCGCCGGCTGCTCACCACCACGCGCGTGCCGTCGGGCTTCGTCCACTCCTCCTCGAGCGGACGCCCCGATGCGTCGGCGTAGAACGCGGGTCGGTGCACATACTCCGTGCGCACGCAGCCGATCGCACCGATCGCGGAGGCGAGCGCGGCGGCGATCGCACGGCGGAGCCCCCCCTTCGATCGACGACGGTCGAAGGCGCTCACGCGGTCAGGATACCGCTCGCGCGAGCGTGCCCACCGCCTCGAT
>VGXK01000074.1 GCA_016873355.1 Phycisphaerae bacterium
TGGTCGATCGCGGGCGCGGGCGCGATCGGCCCGGCGATGGCGGCCGCGGTCGTCGCGCTGCTCGTGGGCATGAAGAGGAGGCGCGCATGACGAATCGACGCTCCTCCGCGCCGTGGCGGAGCGCGATCGTCGCGTGGTGCGCGGCGATCGCACTCGGCGGCGCACTCGCCGGCATGCGGCTCGCCGGCTCGCGCGACTCGGCGATCGACGCCGCCGGCGAGCCGACTTCATCGAGCGAGGGTCGACGCGGCCCGCGCCCGGTCTTCGCGGGCTCGCGCGCGATTCCCGTCGACCGCGTCGATCGAATCGCGCTCTCGCGCCACGGCGCGACGCTCGAGTTCGCCAAGCGCGCCGACGGATGGATGCAGACCCGCCCGTTCGAGCAACCGGCCGACGGCGCCCAGATCCGCGAGATGCTCGTGCGCCTGGCCGACCTCCGATTCGTGCGCGAAGCGGCGGCCGATTCCGCGACGCTCGCCGGACTCGGACTCGAACCCGCGTCGGCGGCGCTCACGGTCGGCTTCGGCGACGAAACGGTCACGCTTCGCATCGGGCGGCGCGGCGTGGGCGGGCGCGGTTGGGCGCGCGTGGACATGGGACCCGCGCTCGCGGTCGATCCGGCGATCCACGAGTCGATTCTCGAGGCCGATCCTCGGCGATGGCGCTCGTGGCGGCTCTTCGACCGAGTCGGCGCGGGCACGCAGCGGGTGGTCGTCGTGCGCTCGCCGATCTCCGCGGATCGTCCGGCGCAGCGGATCGAGATCGTCCGGGACGGCGGCCGATGGCGACTCGTCTCGCCCGTCGCCACGCGCGCCGATTCGCGCGCGGTCGACGCGCTGCTCGCCGCGCTCGCCCGCGCCGAGCATTCCGGATTCGTCGACGACGCACCGAAGGACGACGCGCTCTACGGACTCGAGCATGCGATCGCGTCGGTCGAAACGGTCGGCGCGGATGCGAGCTCGGAGCGAGTCGAGATCGGCGCCGGGCTCGTGAAGGGCGGCGCCCTCTGCGCCCGCCGCAGCGACCGCCCCTCGATCGTGCTGCTCGATCCGATGGCGCTCGCGGCGCTGCTGCCGCCGGCGGAGGCGCTCATCGACGCACGCGCCTGCGAGATCGACCCCACGGACGCCCGCACGCTCCGCGTGCTCGAGCCGGACGGAAGGCTTCGTCTCACCCTGTCGCGTTCGCTCGACGGATGGACGCTCGAACTGCCGGGCGGCGAATCGACGCCCGCCCGCGCCGACGTGGTGTCGTCGCTGCTCGAGCGGCTCGTCTCGGCTCGCGCCCAGGCGCTCGCGATCCAGCCGATGCCGGAGGAGCTGCGCGTGGCGGACATCGAGATCGTTCCCAGCGTGGGCGGCCCCGTGACGGTCCGCGTGGCCCGCGAGCGCAACGAGGGCAACTGGGCGCTCGACGAATCCGACGACGTTTTGCGGGTCTTCCCGCCCGGATTCGATCCGCCGCTCGACGCCGCGAGATTCCGAAGCCGCTGACGCGGCATCGGGATGCCGAAGCCGTCGCGGCCGGCGATCGCGGAACGCGGTCGCGATCAGCGGTAGAGCAGGAGCATCTCGTCGCCGCGGCGCCAGCTTCCGGCGAGCCGGCGCCGATGCATCGACGCGGGCGCGCTCGGCTCGAGCCCGCGCACCGCGCGCGGCGCGGAGGCCGAGCCCGCGATCGTCGGCGCCAGCACCACCCAGCACTCGTCGATCAGACTCTCGCGCACCATCGCCCCGAGAAGTCCGCCGCCGCTCTCGACGAGCACGCGGTGGACGCCGAAGTCCCGCGCGAGCGCTCGCAGCATCGCCGAGAGCCCGCCGGGTTCGGGCGGAAGCTCGACGAAGCGCACGCCGAGCGCCTCGAGCTCCTCGCGACGATCCCGCCGCTGCTCGAGCTCATCCGGCCGCACGGCGACGACGACCGCCGGACCCGTTGCGGCATCCCTCGCGAGCTTCGTGTCCGCGCGAAGCCGAAGCCGGGGATCCACGACCACGCGAATCGGCGTGCGCCGAGCCGTGACGCCTCGAACCGTGAGCTGCGGATCGTCGATCAGCACCGTGCCGATGCCGGTCAGGATCGCGTCGACGCGACCTCGCTCGCGATGCACGGCGCGGCGCATTCGCGGCGAGGAGATCCATCGGCTTTCGCCGCTCGGCGCGGCGATCGCGCCGTCGATCGTCTGCGCCCACTTGGCGGAAACCCAGGGCCGCTCGTCGATCGTGCGCCGAAGGAACGGCGCGTTGAGTTCGTCCGCGAGCGGGCAGGGCAGGTGCGTCGCCTCGATGCCCGCGCGACGCAGCGCCTCCGCGCCGCCGGCCGCCGCCGGATTCGGATCGCGCGCGGCGAAGAAGACCCGCGCGACGCCGGCCGCGCGGATCGCGTCCGTGCACGGCGGCGTGCGGCCGTGGTGCGAGCACGGCTCGAGCGTCACCACGAGCGTGCCGCCCTTCGCCGCCGCGCCCGCGCGCCGCAGCGCCTCCACCTCCGCGTGTTCGCCGCCCAGGCGCCGATGGAATCCCGCGCCGACGTCGCGTCCGCCCGCATCGAGCACCACGCAACCCACCATCGGATTCGGTTCCACGCGCCCGTGCCCGCGCACCGCCAGACGCACTGCGCGCTTCATGTGGCGAAGCAACGCGTCGTGACGCTCCGCACTCATGCGTCCGCTCAGCGGCTTCCCGACGACGCCATCGGCGCCTCGCCGACCGCGTCGCTTCGGATCTCGCGCAGCGTGCTCGCCCGGCTCGTCGTCTGCGGCACCACGCGGGCGTTCGGCGCGAGCGCGAGCGTGGCGATGAGCAGATCGTCGTGCAGCACGCTTCCCGACCACTGCTCCACCTGGCCGGCGAGGAACTCGCTCCAGCGCGGCGGGGCGGGATTGCGGCTGCACGCTTCGCGCAGGCGCGCCTCGCCGAAGACGCGACCGCGCCGATCGCGCGCGTCGAGCACGCCGTCGGTGACGAGCATGAGCACGTCGCCGGGGTGCAGGTAGGTGACCTCCTCCGCGACTTCGAAATCCGTGTGGGCGACCGCGCCGAGCAGGTAGGCGCTGCTTTCGTGCGCCTCCACCGAGCCGGCGGCGCGCCGCAGGATGGCCGCGGGATGGCCCGCGTTCGCCACCGTGAGCCGGCCGGTGTGCGGATCGAGTTGCGCCGCCACCGCCGTGCCGAAGATCACATGCCGCGTGAGCGTCAGGTGCACGTACCGGTTGAGACCGGCGAGCACGGCGCCGGGCGAGAGCAGCGGATTCTCGGCGCGCACGCGATCGAGTTCGCCCGCGATCCGATTCACGGTCATGGCCGCGGCCAACCCATGCCCGGTCACGTCGATGACCACGACGTGGAATCGATCGAGCGGATCGGTCCAGGCCTGCACGAAGTCGCCGCCGAGTTCGCGCATGGGGCGATAGAAGAGATCGAATTCGACATCCTCGTGCTTCACGGGGCGAGGGAAGAGGCTCTCGTGGATCTTCCGCGCCTGCGAGAGCTCGCGGCGAAGCTCCATGAACCCCTGGCTCGCCATGCGCCGTCCGAATCGGCGCCGATGCCGCCGCAATCGCCACCAACACGCCACGAGTCCCGGCGCGAGCACGAGCGGCAGCATCGCGCTGCGGATCAGGAACGCCAGCCAGGAGAAGCGCTCGACCGCGGTGCCGTCGGCTCGGATCGCCGAGATTCCGCTCGGCGAGAGCATGAAGTCGGCCACCAGGTAGGCGCCGATGAGCGGCACCATCGGGCGCACGCTCTCGCGCGGCGTCCAGGGCAGCACGAGGCTTGCCAGGAAGTGCCAGAAGAAGATCGCCCACGCGGGATTGAGCAGATCGGTGCCGCCGAACACGGTCGTGAGCGACTCGAGCGCCAGATGCACCGCGCCGAGCAGCACGATCATCCAGCTCGCCTGATGCACGAGTCCCTGCCGCGACTCCACGCGCTGCGCCCGCACGAAGGCGAAGAACGCCAGGAGGCCGTAGGTGGCGATCGAGGTCAGGACCAGGCCGGGCAGTGCCGATCCGCCGAGCACTTCGCTCAGGCGAACCGCCTCCTCGTCGATCGTGATGTTCTGCGAGCCCGTGACGGCGTTGCGACGCGTGATCGTCCACGCCAGCGCCAGCGCCGAGAGCGAGAGCGTCTCCCAGCCCGCGAAGACGGCGCAGAGCACCAGGAACCTGCGCCGGAACCACGACTCCATCTCGCGCTCGTACTCGCCGCGGAAGAGCGTCGCCTCGTGCGAGTCGCCGTGGGTGTCGTGCGATGGGGTGGAACCGGTCATGGCAGCGTGGTACGGAATCGAACGCACGCTCGTTCAGCATGCGCCGGAGACGATGGAACTTCCACCGGCATCACGAGAAGAGGTGCCGTGAGTATCCCACGAATCGACGAATGGCGCATGCGTCCCGGTGCGCCGCAGGCTCGAGTGCCGGTGAATTCGGCGCTCAGGTCTTGGCCAGCACCTCGTCCTTGAGGCGATCGGGCATGATGCGGTAGGTGTGCGGCTCCATGCTGGAGCTCGCGCGACCCTGCGTCATCGAGCGCAGCGAGGTCGTGTAGCCGAAGAGTTCCGCGAGCGGAACCTCCGCGTGGATCATGCGCGTCACGCCGCGCAGCTCGCTGTCGACGATGTGACCGCGCCGCGAGGCGAGGTCGCCCGAGACGTTGCCGAAGAACTCGTCGGGCGTGGTCACGACGACCTTCATGATCGGCTCGAGCAGCGCGAGCCCCGCCTTCGTGCACGCTTCGCGCATGGCGAGCGCGCCCGCCTGCTCGAAGGCGATCTGGCTCGAGTCGACGTCGTGGTAGCTGCCGAAGACGAGCTGCACGCGGACGTTGATGAGCGGGTAGCCGCCGAGAATGCCGCTCGCCGCCGCCTGGCGGGCGCCGTACTCCACGCTTCCGATGAACTCCTTCGGGATCGCGCCGCCCGTGATCTTGTCCTCGAAGACGACGCCGTCCTTCATCTCGAGTTCTTCAGCCGCCGCCGCCTCCGGCGTCATCGGGCGGACGCTGAGGTACGCGTCGCCGAACTGACCGCGACCGCCGGTCTGCTTCTTGAAGAGACCGCGCACCTTCTCCGCGTGGCCGATGATCGTCTCCCGGTACGCGACGCGCGGCTTGCCGACGTTCACGCCGATCTTCATGTCGCGCGTGAGCTTGTTCTTGATGATCTCCAGGTGCAGCTCGCCCATGCCCGAGATGATCGTCTCGCCCGTCTCGTCGTTGTAGTTCGAGCGGAACGAGGGATCCTCGCGACGGATCGTGGTGAGCGCCTCGCCGAGCTTCTTCTTGTCGTCGGCGGTGACCGGCTCGATCGACATCGAGATCACCGGCTCCGGGAAGACCATGCGCTCGAGAATGATCGGGTGGTCGGGGTCGCAGAGCGTGTCGCCGGTGAAGCTGTCCTTGAGTCCGACGACGGCGACGATCTGCCCCGAGCCGGTCTCGTCGAGCGCTTCGCGATCCTGCGCGTGCATCTCGTAGAGACGACTGATGTTCTCCTTGCGACCGTTGCCCGGGTTGAGCACGCGGCTGCCCTTCGTGAGCTTGCCGGAATAGATGCGGAGATAGGTGAGCGTGCCGGCGACGTCGGCGACGACCTTGAAGACGAGCGCCGAGAACGGGGCGTCGTCCTTGTGCGGGCGCGTCAGCCTGACGCTCGGATCCTTCGGATCCACGCCTTCCACGTCCACGCGCTCGGTGGGATTCGGCAGATATTCGATCGCGGCGTCGAGCACCTTCTGGATGCCGATGTACTTGAGCGCGGAGCCGCAGAGCACGGGGAAGGCGCGGAGATCGACCGTCGCCTTGCGAAGCGCCTTCTTGAGCTCCTCGATCGTGATCGACTCGTGGTCGTGGATGTACTTCTCGGTGAGCGTTTCGTCGAGCTCGGCGATGCGCTCGACCATCTGCGCGTGCCAGATCTCCGCCGCGTCCTTCCAGTCGGCGGGGATTTCCCTCTCGTCGACGGTGGCGCCGTCGTCCTCGGCGTTCCAGTAGTAGGCCTTCATGGCCATGAGGTCGATGATGCCCTTGAACTCGTTGCCGTTGCCGATCGGAAGCTGGATGGCGATCGCATTCGCGCCCAGGCGCTGTCGAATGGAATTGAAGCTGAACTCGAAGTCGCCGCCGAGCTTGTCCATCTTGTTGATGAGGCAGAGGCGCGGCACGCCGTAGCGCTCGGCCTGTCGCCACACCGTCTCCGACTGCGCCTCGACGCCTTCCTTGCCGTCGAACACGGCCACGGCGCCGTCGAGCACGCGGAGCGAGCGCTCCACTTCGATCGTGAAGTCCACGTGTCCCGGCGTGTCGATCAGATTGACCTTGAACTCGGTGCCCTTGAAGGACCAGGGACAGGTGGTGGCCGCCGACTGGATGGTGATGCCGCGCTCCTGCTCTTCCTGGAGGCTGTCCATGGTGGCGGTGCCTTCGTGCACTTCGCCCATGCGATGGATCTTGCCCGTGTAGAAGAGGATGCGCTCCGTCACCGTGGTCTTGCCCGCGTCGATGTGGGCGCAGATGCCGATGTTGCGGACTTTGCTGAGGTCGATGGCCATGGCGTTCGAGCTTTCCTGCTCCGCGACCGTGCGGAGCGTGCGTGCGATGCTGCGGGATGAGCGGCGGCCCCACGCGGGCGGGCCCGGGATCAATCGTTCCCGTCGGCGAAGAATCGGGCACTTTACCGGGACCGTCCCGGCAGAGTCAAGATTGCGGGCGATGCGCCGACGCGCCGAATCGGCGGGAAACAGGCTCGTTCAGGCGTTTCGGACCAGCCGCGAGCGTTCGAGTCCGATCCGCCCCAGGTGGGGCTCGACTTCGGCCAGCCACCTGCGTCCATCTTCGACATATCCGGCGGTCGGCTTGAGTTCGGGCAATCGCTGCGCGAAGTACCGGTTCAGGCGGGCCATCCAGAGTTCGCGAACCAGCTTCGCCGCCATGCTCGCGAGCGCCACGGGCAGGTGGCTCGACTCCGCTTCCACCTGCCACTCGGCGCGGATCCGGCGCGAGCCGTCGCGCACCTCGTACGCGCTGCGCTCCTCCGTCTCGTCGAGCACGCGGATCGACGCGCCCGGGAACGTGAACGCGAGCTCCTCGCGGTAGTGAATGCGGCCGCCGTGTCGATCGAGCGCCACGAAGAGATCCTCGCGCGGATGTCGCCGCGCCGCGGCGAGCAGATGCTCGAACGCGGCGCTCGTGTTGATCGACGCCTTGCTGCGCGTCTTCTCGAGGGCGCCGTTGAACTCGGGCGCGTCGATCGCGGCCACGGTCAGCAGGCGCAGCCGCATGTGCGCGTCGGCGAGCGCCCGCGACAGGCGCGACGACGCGATCGAGAGGAGCGCCGGATCGTTCGCGAGCGGTATGGGCGCAGGATCGCCGGACCAGGGAGGCGAATCCGCGGGAGGGGCGCCGAGCGACCGGAGCAGCTCGAGGTCGGAGGCCGGCCTCGCCGCGCCGGCGTCGACGACGCCGAGGCACGCGAGCACTCCCCGCTCGAGGTGCTCGAGCGGATGCCCGGCCGAGTCGTTCGGCCGTTTGAGCTTCTTGCTGTCGGCGATCGCCACCCGACCTCCGGGGTCCCGCGGCTTGCGGCAGACGGCACGGTCGAGTCGGGCCCAGAGGTCGGGTGCCTGGTCCGGGGCCGGATCCCACGAATCCGCCGAGAACACGGCGATTCCCACGCACAGCGGCCCAAGCAGGGGGCCGTAGCCGGCCTCGTCGATTCCGATCAGGAGGGCCACGCGGCCAAAGGTACACAAGGCCCTTGCAGGCGGCTCGGAAGCCGTTGGTATACTCCGCTCCGGATTCGCGAAGGCTGACCCGAACGTTCGAGTGGCCGCAGCGTTGAATCAGCCGTCGCTTGACCTCGCCCGAGATCGTCGCCGGTTGCAAAGGGATTCGGGCAAGGATCGATTCGAGATGAAACTGTATGTCGGGAACCTGTCGTTCAAGACGACCAACGATTCGCTGCGCCAGTTGTTCGAGCAGCATGGCTCCGTGCGAAGCGCGGAGGTGGTGACGGACCGGATGACCGGTCGTTCGCGAGGCTTCGGCTTCGTGGAGATGGATGACTCCGGTCAGGCGCAGGCGGCGATCGCGGCGCTCAACGGCAAGAACATCGATGGCCGGGACCTCACCGTGAACGAGGCTCGTCCGCGCGAGGAGCGGAGCTTCGGTGGCGGTGGCGGTGGTGGCGGCCGCGGCGGCTACGGCGGCGGCGGTGGCGGCGGCGGTGGTGGCCGCGGCGGCTACGGTGGCGGCGGTGG
>VGXK01000075.1 GCA_016873355.1 Phycisphaerae bacterium
CATCTCGATCGGCGCCTGCCGGCCGAAGATGGTGACGAGCACGCGCACAAGGCCCTTGTCCGGAAGCACTTCGTCGACGGTGCCTTCGTAGCTCTGGAACGGCCCTTCCTTGATGAGCACCGCGTCGCCCTTCTGGAACTCCATCTTGAGCTGGGGCGCTTCCTCGGGCTTTCGGCTGTCGAAGAGCATCTTCTCCACCTCGGGCGGCGCCATCGGCGTGGGCCGGCCCGCGGTGCCGACGAAGTCGCCGACGCCGGTCGTCTCCTTGATGAGGAAGAAGACATCCTGCGGGATGCGACCATCGGGCTCGAGCTTCATCTCGACGAAGACATAGCCGGGATAGAGCTTGTTCTCGGTGACGCGCGGCTTGCCGCCGCCCTTCATCACCTTCGTCTTCTCGGTGGGCACCATGATGCGCCCCACCAGGTGATCCATTCCTTCGATCTGAACCTTCCGAAGCAGCGTCTCGCGCACGCTGCTCTCCTTGTTGCTCGCCACGCGGAGCACGAACCAGTTCATGCCCGCGCGATACATGGGCAGGTCGGAGGCGGGATCGAACGAGGGACCCGCATCGGACACCGCGCTCGGGGATTCGACGGCGGCCGACTCGCCGGAACTCGCGACTTCCGTCGCGCCGCCGGTCGGCGCCGACATCGCACTCGCAGCGGCGGCGGCCGCAGCAGCCGCAGCCGCGGCCTGCCCCTTGCGTCCCTTCTTCGGCGCCATGAGCGGATCGAGCGCGCGGTGCGTGGCCACGCCGCTTCGCAGCGTTCCGCCGCTGCGCGCGATCACGCCTCGCGCCACCGCCAGGTTCCGCTGCTTCGGCTCGGCCGGCGCCGAAGCGCCTGCCGTCTTGCGACGACGCTTCGACGGGCTCCGCGCGGCGGCTCCCTCCTTGTCGCCTTCGGCCGCCGCCTGCTCCGCCGATTCCGGATCCGGCGTCGACTCGGACTCCAGGTCCGGCGACGAGTCGGACGACGACTCCGGCCCCGCGCCGGACGCGCGCTCCTCGTCGGGCCGCGTCTGCTCGGTCCGTGACTCGATCTCTTCCGAATCGAAACGCTCGTCGGTCATGCCGTGTCGCTCCTAGCGGACTTCCAGCACGCCGATCGATCGCATCGCGATCGCCCAGAGCGTGTCGAGCATCCAGCAGACGATCGCCAGCGTGGCGGAGATGATGATCACGAGCGCCGTGGATCCGACGATCTCGCGGCGCGTCGACCAGTTGACCTTCTTCATCTCCCCCTCGGTCGCCACGAAGAAGTCGACCGTGCGTTGATTGACGCCGCAGTAGTAGTAGATGAGCACCGCGCCGACGAGCGCAGCGGCCAAGGACACGCCGAAGGCGACGTAGCGAGTGGTCACGCCGCCCACGCCGCGGCTGTCGATCTGATCGAAGAGCCACACGGCGCCGAGCACGACGAGAAGCCCGAAGCCGACCACGGACATGATCCGGGTCCAGTAGCCCTGACCGCTCTTGTAGATGCTCATCGACACGCGTGCGACTCCTTCGAATGATGGCGCCGGATCGGAGGCCATCGGTCGTCCGACCGAAACACGCCGGGAGGGGATCGAACCCACGACCTGCGGATTTGGAATCCGCTGCTCTACCAGCTGAGCTACCGGCGTCCTCTGCCGCGGCGGTCCTTCCGCCGCAGCCCTCGCGGAAGACTCACTTCCGCTTGATCTTGTGCAGCGTGTGCTTGCGGAGGCGCGGGCAGTACTTCATGAACCCCTCCTTCACGCGATCGGAGATGCCGCCCTTGACGCGGATCTCCGTGCGGTAGTTGAGGTCGCCCGTCTCCGAACACTGGAGCCACACGAATTCGCGATCCAGTGATTTCTTGGCCATGGTTGCTCTTCCAACGAGGCCGCCCGCGCGTCGGTTCCGCGCGGGAGGCCGGTTTCATTCGAGTTCAGGTGACCACCTTCGAGACGACGCCGGAACCGACGGTTCGACCGCCCTCGCGGATGGCGAAACGCACGCCCTGCTCCATGGCGACGCCCTTGCCCTCGAGATCGACGAGCATCGTGACGTTGTCGCCCGGCATGCACATGTCGGCGCCGACCAGCTTCTCGATCTTGCCGGTGATGTCGGTGGTGCGGAAGTAGAACTGAGGCTTGTAGCCGGCGACGAACGCCGTGTGCCGGCCGCCCTCCTCCTTCTTCAGCACGTACACCTGCGCCTCGAACTTGAGGTGCGGCTTGATGGTGCCCGGCTTGCAGAGCACCTGGCCGCGCTCGATGTCGTTCTTCTCGATGCCTCGCAGCAGGCAGCCGACGTTGTCGCCTGCCTGACCCTGGTCGAGCGTCTTCTGGAACATCTCGACGCCGGTGACGGTGGTCTTCTTGTTCTCGGGACGAAGGCCGACGATCTCCACTTCCTCGCCGACCTTCACCACGCCGCGCTCGATGCGGCCCGTGGCCACGGTGCCGCGGCCCTTGATGCTGAAGACATCCTCGACCGACATGAGGAACGGCTTGTCGGTCTCGCGCACCGGCTCCGGAATGAAGCTGTCGATCGCGTCCATCAGCTCGCCGATGCACTTGATCTTGTCGGCGTTCTTCGGGTCCTGGAGGGCCGGGAACGCGGCGCCGCGGACGACCGGCGTCTCGTCGCCGGGGAAGCCGTACTTGTTGAGCAGCTCGCGAACCTCCATCTCGACGAGGTCAAGCAGCTCCTTGTCGTCGACCAGGTCGACCTTGTTCAGGAAGACCACGATCTTCGGCACGCCGACCTGGCGAGCGAGCAGCACGTGCTCCTTGGTCTGCGGCATGGGGCCGTCGGCGGCGCTCACCACCAGGATCGCGCCGTCCATCTGGGCGGCGCCGGTGATCATGTTCTTCACATAGTCCGCGTGGCCGGGGCAGTCGACGTGGGCGTAGTGACGCTTGGCCGTCTCGTACTCCACGTGGCTCGTGGCGATCGTGAGGATCTTGGTGGGATCGCGACGACCTTCGCTCTCGGAAGCCTTCGCCACCTGGTCGTAGCTGATCGGCTTGCCGAGACCCTTGGCCGCCTGCACCGCGGTGATGGCGGCCGTGAGCGTGGTCTTGCCGTGGTCGACGTGGCCGATCGTGCCCACATTGACGTGCGGCTTGGTTCGATTGAAGGTTTCCTTGGCCATGTCGAATCTCCAGCGGTTCGGCGCTCCACGGCGCCCATGCGACTCAGAAGCGGTCACGACGAGCGAGTCGCTCGTCGAGCCAACGGCCTCCGGAGACCGAACGCCGGCACTCCGGGAAGCCACCGAAGGGGCTTGAACCCTCGACCTCACCCTTACCAAGGGTGTGCTCTACCACTGAGCTACGGTGGCAGGTGACCGATGAAAAACCGCCCAAGGTGGGCGGTGAAGGAGGCATGGTAGCGGAAGCGCACCGACGGTCAAGAGGGGCGCAACGCCCCCCGGCGAACGCGCACCGCATCGACCGCGGAACCGGGCGCCCGCCGGCGCCCGTCCGGTCGTTCAGGGCTTGTCGAGGTCGGTCACCCGGATGCCACGACCGTTGTCGTTCGACACCGCCGGGTCGCCCTGGAGGTCGTCCAGGTCCTCCCACCGGCTCTGCTGGTCCGTGTGCCCGTCCATGAAGAGGATCGCCGCCACCCGGCCGACATAGCGGAAGTCGACCTGGCAGAGCGTGAGGTCGTCGCCTTCCCAAGGCGAGACGCCGGAGACGTCGTCGACCGGATCGATCGTCTCGCCCGCGAGCGAGTCGACGAGGAAGAGCACCTGCGCCGGGCGACGGACCTGCGCGGTCGTGTACCAGTTGCCGGTGCGGCTGTCGAAGAAGTTGTTCATGGCGAACATGCCGGGCTGACCGAGATGCTCCGGCAGCGCGCGCGAACCGAGATCGTTCGCGTTGATCGCGGCGTCCGTGCTCATGTTCGCCGGCTCGAACTTCTTCACCATCGGCTCGAGCGCGCGGAACGGGTTCTTGTCGTAGTCCGGCGCAAGCGCGTAGAAGTAGCCGTCGGGCGCGTCGTAGCGCCAGCTGTAGTTGCCGCCGACGTCGACGGGGCCGAGCTCGGCGTGCGTCCAGAGAATGTCCGCCCACGTTCCCTTTCGAAGCATGCCCGCCGGCGGCGTCGGCTCGCTTCCGTCCGGCTGCCGGTTCGAGCGCACCTTGCCGGGCTGCGCCGCCGTCGTGTAGTCGAAGGCGCTCGGCACGACCGTTTCGCGGTTGTCCTTGGAGTACGCCTCCGCGATCGCCGCCACCTGGCGCATGTGATTGAAGCTGTGCATGAGCACGGCGTTCCCGCGCACGCTGGCGATGCTCGGCAGCAGGATCGCCATGAGGATGATGATCACGCCGATGACGGCGAGGATTTCCACGATCGTGATGCCGCGGCAGGCATTCCGGGCGGTCGGCGCGGTCTTCATATGGCGTCCTCCAAGGTCTAGATACTGAGAAGCTTCCGCGATCGGTTCCAACGGGGAGTGGCGAAATGGCCTGATCAGCCCATGTTCATGGTCATCAGGAACTCGGCATTCGACTTGGTCTTGGAAAGTCGGCTCTTGAGCAGCTCCATGGCCTCCACCACGTTCATGTCCGAAACGACCTTCCGCAGGCGGACGATGAGCTCGTGCTCCTTCGGGTCGAGCAGCAGCTCCTCGCGGCGCGTGCCGCTGGCGCCGACGTCGATGGCCGGATAGGTGCGCTTCTCGACGAGCTTGCGGTCGAGGTGGAGCTCGGCGTTGCCGGTGCCCTTGAACTCCTCGAAGATCACTTCGTCGGCGCGGCTGCCGGTGTCGACGAGCGCGGTGCCGATGATCGTGAGCGAGCCGCCGTGCTCGATGTTGCGGGCGCTGCCGAAGAACTTCTTCGGCTTGATGAGCGCGCTGTTGTCGACGCCGCCCGAGCCGATCTTGCCCGAGTTCGGCATCGCGTTGTTGTAGCCGCGAGCCAGTCGCGTGATCGAGTCGAGCAGGATGACGACATGCTCGCCGAACTCGACCATGCGCCGCGCCTTCTCGGAGACCATCTCGGCCACCTGGATGTGTCGCGACGCCTCCTCGTCGAAGGTGCTCGCGACGACCTCCACGCTCTCGGGCGTGTTGCGCCGGAAGTCCGTCACTTCCTCGGGACGCTCGTCGATGAGCAGCACGATGATGTGAACGTCCGGATGATTCGTGGCGATCGCGTTCGCGAGCTGCTGGAGGATCACGGTCTTGCCGGTGCGGGGCGGCGCCACGATGAGCGCTCGCTGTCCGAATCCGAGCGGCGTGACCATGTCGATCACGCGCGTCTCGAGCTTCGTCGGCTGGCCGAGGATTTCCAGGTGAATCCGCTTGTTCGGATGCAGCGGCGTCAGGTTCTCGAAGGTGGGAAGGTCGGCGAGGATCTTCGGCTCGCGTCCGTTCACCTTGTCCACGCGCAGCAGCGCGAAGTAGATCTCCGTGTCCTTGGGCGGGCGCACGAGGCCGGTGATCACCTGGCCCTTGCGCAATCCGAAGCGCCGGATCTGCGACGGGCTCACGTAGATGTCGTCGGGGCTCGCCAGGTACGAGTACTCGGGGCTGCGAAGGAAGCCGTAGCCGTCCGGGAGCACTTCGAGCGTGCCCGTCGCCGTCATCAAGCCGTGCTTGTGGGCGCGCGAGCGCAGGATCTCGAAGACGAGCTTCTGCTTGGGCAGACCCGCCTGCTCGTCGAGTCCTTCCTTCTTGGCGATCTTGATGAGCTCCTCGCCCGACTTCTTCTGGAGCTCGGCGAGGTTGAGATCGTCCTTGCTCGAGATGTCGTACTTGCCCTGGATCTCCTGCTCGAGCGCGGCGATCTCCTGCTCGAGCTGTTCATCCGAGGGAATGGCGCCCGGCGAGAGGACCATGGTGGGAACCGAGGGGCCGGGCATGCCGCCGGGGCCTCCGCCCTTGCGGCGTCGACGACGCTTGCTCATGTGGGAATCCGTGAAATGAGAGTGTGGCTCGGCCAAGGGCCGTTGGACCGGTTGTCCGTGTGTGACTCGGGGGCGACTAGCGGACGCGGCCGATTTCGGCCAGCACCTGCTCGAGCGCCTTTGAAACTTGCTGCCGCAGCGACGCCGGGTCGTCGTCGTTGCGAACGATAGTATCGGCAGCTTGCCGCTTCCGGTCAAGCGGCCATTGGGCAGCTTCGCGACGCTCGACCTCCTCGGCGGACCACCCCCGGATGGCGGAGAGCCGTGCCAGCCGGATGGGACGCGGGCAGTCCACGAAGATGATCGAGTCGCACTTGTCGCCGAGGCCGGCCTCGAGCAGCAGCGGCGCGTCGATCACGAGCGCCTTCGTACCCGGCGGCGGTCGCTCGAAGAGCGCTTCGCGGCGCGCTTCGACGAGGGGATGGATGAGCGACTCGAGTCGCCGTCGCTCCTCGTCCCGCGCAAAGACGATCGACGCCACGCGGCTCCGATCGATCTCGCCGTCGCGATCGAGGATTCCGGAGCCCCACCAGGCGACGAGCTGGTCGCGCACCGCTCGGTCGCGCAGGATGTCGCGGGACATCGCGTCGGAGTCGCAGACGAGGCAGCCGAGCTGCCGAAGCTGCGATGCCACCAGCGACTTGCCGCTGCCGATGCCGCCCGCGAGGCCGATGACCGGAAGCTCGGACACGACGACCGAAGCGTAGCGACGGCGCTCGACACGGGTCACCCGTTTCCGCCGGATTGAACGCCGGATACGATCCGCCGCGTCATGGACGCACCACCTCGAATTGCGCGGGCCGGCGCGGGCCGGAGAATCGCCACCATCGTCGTCACGGGATTGATCGTGATCGGGAGCGGATGCGCCGGTGATTCGAAGATCAAGCGCATCGCCGACGACGGCACCGAGGAGAACTGCACGCCGGCGCCGGCGGGCGGAAATCGTCCCGGCGTGAAGGCGGTGAACACGGTGTGTCCGGTGGTCGACGCCGACGGCGCCGACGAATCCGTCACCGCCGAGTGGCGCGGGAAGACCATCGCGTTCTGCTGCCCCACCTGCGTGCGCAAGTTCGATCGCATGAGCGACGCCGAGAAGGACGCGATGCTGGTGAAGGCGACGACCTACGCCGCGCCGTGACTCCGCGCGGGTCGGGCGCCGCGATCGTGACCGCACCGGAGGGAAGATCGAGGAGAACGACATGAGCACCGCACCCGTCGCTTCGCCGCCGTCGCATGCACCGATCCTGATCCTCGGAGGCGGCGCCGCCGGGCTCACGGTGGCGGCGCGACTCTGCCGCGCCGGCCAGCGCGGGCGCGTGGTCGTCGTCGAGCCCTCCGAGACGCACGACTACCAGCCGATGTGGACGCTCGTCGGGGCCGGCGTCTCGTCGCGCGAGGCCGTGCGCAAGCGAGAGACCGACCTCATTCCGCGCGGCGCGAGCTGGGTGAAGGACGCGGTGGCCGCGATCGACCCTGCGTCGAACGCGGTCACGCTCAAGAGCGGCGCTCGCGTCACCTACGACTGGCTCGTCGTGGCACTCGGGCTCCAGGTGAACTGGGACGGCGTGAAGGGATTGCGGGCGGCGCTCGGACGAAACGGCGTCTGCTCGAACTACTCGTTCGAGACGGTGAATCTCACCCGCGATGCGATCCGCGCCTTCAAGGGCGGCGACGCGGTCTTCACGCATCCGGCGACGCCGATCAAGTGCGGCGGCGCTCCCCAGAAGATCATGTACCTCGCCGACGACGCCTTCCGTCGCGCCGGCGTGCGCGAGAAATCGAAGATTCACTTCTACATCGGCGAGCCGGTGATCTTCAAGGCGGAGAAGTATGCGAAGGCGCTGCTCGGAGTGATCGCGCGGAAGGGCATCGAACCACCCCGCTATCGGCATCACCTCGTCGAGGTGCGCCTCGATTCGCGCGAGGCGGTGTTCGAGGATCTCGAAGCGAAGAAGGAAATCGTCCAGCGCTTCGACCTGCTCCATGTGACGCCACCGCAGGGACCGCTCGACGTGGCGAAGCAGAGCGGACTCGGGAACGCCGCGGGATGGATCGATGTCGACAAGGAGACTTGCCGGCATGTGAAGTTCGCGAACGTCTTCTCGCTCGGCGACGCGTCGAGCCTGCCGACGAGCAAGACCGCGGCGGCGATTCGCAAGCAGGCGCCGGTGCTCGTGAAGCATCTGCTCGCGGCGATCGGCGGCGCCAGCGCCGCGGAGAAGTACGACGGGTACACCTCGTGTCCGCTCGTGACCGGGTACGGCAAGCTCATTCTCGCGGAGTTCGGCTACGACCTGCAGCCTCTTGAGACCTTCCCCTTCGATCAGGGCAAGGAACGGCTGAGCATGTACTGGCTG